>JAURGL010000057.1 GCA_030833825.1 Vulcanococcus sp. SFB_649D_100_25
TAGTATTAGTATTAGTATTAGTATTAGTATTAGTATTAGTATCATTATTAGTATTAGGTTTAGTAATAGTAATAGTAGTAGTATTAGAGTTAGTCTCTTTCATTGTACTTGTGCAACGGTTGCTGCTGCTGGATCTCGATGTGTTCCTCCAGGCTCCGCAACCGCAGGGGCTCGATGTTCTGCGCGAACGGCTCCATGCCGACCCCGGCTGCGGCCTCGGGATGGTGAGTGGGCGCGATTTTGCTTCGGCCCGCCTGCGCTACGGCGAGCTCCACCTTCCCGACCCTGCGGTGTGGATTCTCGAAGCCGGTGCCGACCTGCGCTGTGGCCCAGACGGGCGTCAGGACGAGAGTTGGAGGGCCCACATCGCTGCGGGATGGGAACGGGAGGCGGTTGTTGAGGTCTTGGAGGGGTTGGGTCCCCGCTTGCGTCTGCAGCCGGAAGGCAATCAAGGCGACTTCAAGGTGAGCTATCTGCTGCAGACCCCCACGGCCGGGGTGCTGGAGATGGTCAAACAGCGGTTACGGCTGCATCGCCTCAAGGCCCGGGCCCACCTCTTCAATCACTTGTTCCTGGATGTGCTGCCGCAACGGGCATCCAAGACCGATGCGATCCGGCATCTCGCCATCAGCTGGGGGTTGCCCCTGGAGCAGGTCCTGGTGGTGGCTGCCCAGCAGGGGGATGCCGAGCTGCTCAATGGCCGGGCCCTGGGATTGGTGGCGGCGGACCACGATCGTTCGCTCGAGCACCTGCGCCGTAGGCCGCAGGTGTTTTTTGCCTCCCGTCCCCAGGCCTGGGGCGTGCTGGAGGGCCTCGATCATCACCGCTTTCTGCGGCGCTGATCAGTTGCTGCCCTGGGGCTCCTGGCTTAGGTAGACGTCGCGGTTGGGATTGCTATCGGGAAGCCAGTAGCTGATGTCGTCGTGCCAGAAGGGCACCCCCGCCACCCGCGTTGACGCCAGTTTGGTGGTGGCCATCGCCGTGATCAGCTTGCCCATGTCGAGTGGGGAGAGATCGGTCCGCATGTCCTTGCCGGCGATCTCCATCAGTTCCGGCAGGCGGGTGGCCATCAGCGGATTGGCCATTTTGCGGAACACCTCCGAGAGCACCAGCTTCTGACGCTCCATGCGGCCGATGTCGCCCAGTTCGTCGTGCCTGAACCGCAGGAAGCCCTCCAGGGCCTCTCCCTTCAGCAGTTGCCGGCCCGGGTAGAGATCGATGTACAGCCCCTGGCTGTTGTCGACGTAGTGCATCCGCTTGGGGACATCCACTTCCACGCCACCGATGGCATCGGCGAGGCGTTGGACCCCATTGAGGTTGATCACCATGTAGCGATCCACCCGAGCTGAGAGCAGTTTGCTGAGCTCGGACTTGACCATGTCCGGCCCTCCGCTGCTGTAGAGGGCATTGGCTTTCATCACTCCGTAGCGCTCGGAGTCAATGAAGGTGTCCCTCGGCACCTGGGTCAGCTCGGTGCGCCCGTTGTTCAACTGCACCGTGAGCATCACATCGGTGTTGGTGCTCACGTCATCGGTGCCCATCACCACGAGCCGCCGGTCGCCGGTGGCCACCGGCGAGACCAGGGCCCCGATCACCTGCTGGGGATGGTGGAGGCCCGCCAACAGGGCGGCGCTCAGCTGGGGAACGCCATGCAGGCCATAGCCCAGGCCCATCCCGGCCATGAACAGGGGTAGCC
This sequence comes from Vulcanococcus sp. SFB_649D_100_25, assembly GCA_030833825.1. GTDB lineage: Bacteria > Cyanobacteriota > Cyanobacteriia > PCC-6307 > Cyanobiaceae > Vulcanococcus. The sequence continues at coordinate 1,697 of JAURGL010000057.1, forward strand.
GAGGTAGGCCTCGCCTGCGCTGCGGCGGGGTGCCCACCTTCCGCGGCTTGGTGGGAGCTGTCACCGTCGCTCGAGGCGTGCGGCGGGTCTCCAGATTGGAGACGTTGTCGCGACGCTGGACGCGCTCTGCCGGCTTGAGGTCCGCCCTGCTGCGCTGGGAGGCCCTTTGGGGGCGTCGAGGGGAGGGTTGGGCCGGCGACATGGTTGATCCTGTTGCCGGAACCGTACCTCGCGTCTTCCCTTGGTGCCAGAGGGGTTTGGGCCTCTAGATCACCTGGATCGCTGCGGCGGCCTGGTCCGCCTTGCTGCGGGCTTCCTCCAAGTTGGAGCCACTGGCCAGGGCCACGCCCATGCGGCGGTGGGGGCGTGCATCGGGTTTGCCAAACAGCAGCACCTGCACATCCACCTCTGCGAGGGCTGTTCCCAGGCCGCTGAACTGCACGGTCTCGCTCTGGCGGTCCGCCAGGATCACCCGGCTTGCCGCTGCTCCGGTGGAGCGGATTTCCGGGATCGGCAGCCCCAAGACCGCCCGAAGGTGCAATTCGAATTCGCTCAGGTTCTGGCCCGCCAGGGTCACGAGTCCGGTGTCATGGGGCCGCGGGGATAGTTCGGAGAAGACCACCTCGCTTTCGCCAGCTGCTGTGCGGCAGACGAAGAACTCCACCCCGAAGATGCCCGCCCCCCCCAGGTTGTCGGTGACCTGACGCGCCATGGACTGGGCGGCCGCCAGTTCGTCCCATCCCAGATGGGCGGGTTGCCAGCTGCACTGGTAGTCGCCCCGTTCCTGGATGTGGCCGATGGGTGGGCAGAACAGGGTGGGCCCATCCCACTGCTTCACCGTCAACAAGGTGATTTCCTGCTCGAACCGCAGGAACTCCTCGACGATCACCCTCTCCCCGCTGCCGCGGGCCCCGGCCATGGCGGCCTCCCAGGCGGCGGGGATGCCCTCGGGCCCCTCCACCACGCTCTGCCCCTTCCCGGAGGAGCTCATCACCGGTTTCACCACCACGGGCCAGCCCAGCGGGGCGGCCGCGGCGGCCAGCTCTTCCGCACTGCTGGCATAGGCAAAGCGGGCGGTCCGCAGACCCAGCTCATCGGCGGCCAGGTCGCGGATGCGATCGCGGTTCATGGTCACGGCGGTGGCCCGGGCCGTGGGGATCACGGTGATCCCTTCCGCCTCCAAGTCCGCCAGGGCATCCACCGCTAGCGCTTCGATTTCGGGGATGACCACATCGGGCTTGTGGTGCCGCACCACCGCCTTGAGGGCCTCCGGATCTCCCATCGCCACCACTTCGGCCACATCTGCGACCTGCATCGCAGGAGCCCCGGGATAGCGATCGACCGCGATCACCCGGCAACCGAGGCGCTGAGCGGCGATGGCCACTTCCTTACCCAGTTCGCCGCTGCCGAGCAGCATCAGGGTGCGGGGGAAGCTGGAGCTGGTCATGGCCGCCTCAAAGACGAGAGACTTGCGCGATCTTGCATCGCCGCTGTTCCGTGCTGTTGTTTGTCCCGTTGGCTTACGCCACTGCCGGTGATGCTGCCGAGGGGCTGCTGAATGGGCTCAGCATTGAGAGTCTGCAGCGCTGGACCTTGATTTATCTGGGGATCTCGGCGCTGGCATTTGTGGTGGTGTGGCTTGTGGGTTACCTGCGCCGCCCTGGCTAGTCGGGCTCCATCAAGTTGAGCTGGCGCACCGGGGACTGTTCATCGATGAAGCCGTAGGCGGCAAAGACGCTGTCGTCTCGGTGGGTGATGTGTTGTCCATCGAAGTGGCGTTCCAGGACGAATCCCTCGCGGGCCATGCGGCGCATCAGAGCCGCGGCCTCCTCAAAGCGCGCGGCCATGGCTTCCAGGCTGGCGCAGTCGGCGGTGAGGCCGGTCTCCTTCCAGGTGAAGTAAGCCATGTCTCAAATGCTCCGCAATAAGCGTCTGGCTGGAGGAGTTCCGAGGATTTGAGGTTCCGCCAGTAACAGTTGGTATGTGGTGGGTATGCCGTCTGTCGGGCTTCTGATCGCTATCCGTCTCAAACATGGCACGGCAGCGTTGCCGCAGAACAGATCGCTCGGTGACCGTTTTCCTCAGCGCAGATAACGCACGTCTGGGCGCACGTGACGCATGGGTCGTTGTGGTGCACTGGCCCAGGGTCGTTGGCCGGGGCGACTCTTCGGGCGGGGTTGTTCGCGGCTGACAAAGATGAGAAAGATGCCCAGCATGGTCGCCAGGATCAGCCGGACTGCGCGTCCAAGGGTTGTCATCGCTTGGTATCGGCGTCGGCTGATGTTCTCCCCAGCTTTGGGGGTGCTCAGGAGGAAGTCCAGTACTTGGGACCCTCTCTGCGGTTTCCGCTGTCCTGAATCAGATCTCCACTTCAGAGGCAAGAAAAAAGGGGGTTGCCACACCCCCTCATCAGATCTCCCTTGCCCGACCCGAAGGCCGTGAGCAAATGATCCGCTGACCGCAGGGCTGGAGCTGTGGTGGTTGTAACCAACCGAACGTTGTGTCGGTATGTCCTGACCAGAGGATCAGGGGCACCAGGATGGTGGCAGTTGGGGATCTTGAGAGCGTGGAGCAGGAGTTGGGCTGGTCGGCGGAGCAGGAACGGGAACGCCTGGAGCGGGCGTTGGCGATCGCCCAGCGTTCCGGGAATCGCTTTATGCAGGAGAACATCGAGCGGGAACTGGAGGCCTTGAGCAAGCAGCTCCCCTCGCCCTTGATTGAGCAGTACCTAGATCAAGACGGTCAGATCCGACCGGATCTATGACAGGCCTGTCCCGGGTGGTGCGCCTCGTCTTGCTGCTCCTGGTCTTGGCCGGTGCGCTGGCGATGTGTATCTGGATTGGTTCTGGCCCGCCGCCTCCACAGACGCAGGAAATGGATGAAGCCATGCCTGCACTGCAGGCCAAGTAGCCCAAATCTCTCCGGCTTCACCTCGACAAACTCGCGGTTCTACGTGACCATCAGGTAGCTGTCATGGCCGACATGAAGGAGCGAGTCTTTCTTGCCGGACCTTCAACGATCAGAGCCTGAGTCGATGGAAGTTCTGGTGCATCTGCCCGCTGTCATGGTCGCTGGATCGGCCGCCTTTATGGGTTACTCCTATTACTCCGCCTCGGCAAAGCGCGACGCCCGGCGCGAACGCTTGCTGGAGGCCGACTACCAGGTGGCCCTGCAGCGCACCCTGGCGGTGTATTCCAACGTGGTGGCCTTCACGCCTCGCCCTGAAGAGGCCAGGGATCAGGCGGCTTGAGCCTCAAGGCAGCAGCACGAGGCCCAGTCCCACCAGCAGCAGGCTGATCAGCCAGAACCCCACCACCACCTGCTGTTCACTGGCGCCGCCCAGTTCGTAGTGGTGGTGCAGGGGGGCCATCCGCAGGACGCGTTTGCCGACGCCATCGGGGCCTTTGGTGGCCTTGAACACCCACACCTGGGTGATGACGGAGAGGGACTCCGCCAGGAACACCCCGCCCATCAGCAGCAGGGGCCAGAGGCTGTTGCTCAGCAGGGCTACCGCTGCCAGGGCCCCGCCCATGGCAAGGGAGCCGGTGTCCCCCATGAACACCTGGGCGGGATGCCTGTTGAACAACAGAAAGCCCAGCCAGCAACCCGCCATGGCTGCGCAGAAGCCAGCCAGGGCCGGATCCCCCTCATGGCCCCGCAGCATCAGTTGCACCCCCAGGCCACTGAAGACAATCGCCCCGCAACCGGCCGCAAGCCCATCAAGACCGTCGGTGAGGTTGGTGGCGTTGCTCTCGGCCAGAAAGACGAACAGCCCCAGGGGCCAGATCAGCAGCCCCAGGGGAAGCAGCCAGCCCATCGGCAGGGCGATGTCCCCACCCATCTGATGGTCCCAGGCGGCCCAAGCGAGGAAGCCGCCGGCACTGAGGGCCTGCAGGAGCAGCTTGCCGCTGGGGGAGAGGCCGGTGTTGTGGCGCTTGGTCAAGCTGCGCCAGTCATCGAATCCGCCGATGGCCATGTAGGCCAGGGTGATGGCTGCGACTCCGGGCAGGCGCAGGTCGCTGGGGGCAATCAGCCCACCGATCAGGACGCCGACAGGCACCACCAGCAGTCCACCCATGGTCGGGGTGCCCGCTTTGCTGAGGTGGGCCTGCGGCCCTTCCTGGCGGATCACCTGCCCCAGTTTGAGTTGCCGGAGTCTGGGCATCCCCCAGCGGCTCAGGCCGGCACTGATCAGGGCCGTCACCACGAGAGGGATGGTCAGCTGCGGGGCTCGGCTGAACCAGTCGCAGCTGGCGGCCAGCCCAAGCAGCAAGAAGCCCAGCAACAGCGCCAGAGAGCGGCTGTTGCTGGGCGCGGCGGCGATCAGCCTGGTGGTGGAGACCACTGAGGGGGAAGCTTCAGTCCTCCCAATCTTCCTCGGTTTGCTCGTCGTCGGCTTTGTAGTCCTCTTTCTCGCCCATCAGCGCTGACAGTTCTTCTTCTTCCACCGTGCTCACGTCGGTGGTGGCGGCTTCTTCATCCACCACGAGACGACCACTGGTTTCGAGCCAGCTCAGAAGGTCGGGCTCTTCGCGCAGGGGGAGCACGGGTGCGGGCTCACTGCGGCCGTAGCGGGTGAGCGATGGATTGATTCCATCCAGCTGGCTGAGGCTGGTGCTGAGGTTGCTGCTCATCGCGCGAGGCCGGTCGTACGTCGGTTGCCAGGAATGCCGGGTTCGGTGTTACCCGGCTGGCGCCAATCCGCCATCCTAACGGAGCCTGTTCATTCCCCCCCTTTGGCCCCGATGACAGCCCAGACATGGCGGGAGCTGCTGCCGGCCTGGAGCCTGGCCCTGCTGATCAGCGCGGCCCTGGTGTGGGCCGGCTGGCATTGGCCCATCCCTCTGCTGGAGCAGGCCTGGGCGCAGGCGAATCCTGGCTCCGCTGAGGCTCTGGCCTTGGCCCTGGTGCTCGGTCTCCCCGCTGTGATGGCTCTGCTGCTGGTCCTGCGGATGCGCCGCCACCGCGACAGGGGAGAATCGATCGATTGCGTGCATGGAGAGCGTTGATGGGCCGGGCCAAGAAGGCTGTACTGGCGTATTCCGGCGGTGTGGACACCAGCGTCTGCATCCCCTACCTCAAGAACGAGTGGGGCGTGGAGGAGGTGATCACCTTCGCCGCTGACCTGGGCCAGGGCGATGAGCTCGAACCGATCCGCCAGAAGGCCTTGGATTCCGGCGCCAGTCAGTCGATCGTTGGCGATCTGATTGAGCCCTTCATTCGCGAGTTCGCCTTCCCGGCGATCCGGGCCAATGCGCTGTACGAAGGCCGCTATCCCCTCTCCACCGCCCTGGCGCGTCCGTTGATTGCCCGCCGACTGGTGGAAATCGCCCGCGAGGTGGGTGCCGATGCTGTGGCCCACGGCTGCACCGGCAAAGGAAACGACCAGGTGCGCTTCGATGTGGCCATCGGCGCTCTGGCTCCTGATCTGAAGGTCCTCACCCCGGCTCGGGAATGGGGCATGAGCCGCGAGGAAACCATTGCCTACGGCGAGCGCTGCGGCATTCCCTCGCCCGTCAGTAAGAAGTCGCCTTACTCGATTGACCTCAACCTGCTGGGTCGCTCGATCGAGGCTGGCCCCCTCGAGGATCCCAATGTGGAGCCCCCTGAGGAGATCTACGCCCTCACCGTGAGCGTGGATGCCGCCCCTGATCAGCCCCAGGTGGTGGAGATTGGCTTTGAGCAGGGCAACCCCGTCAGCATCGATGGGGTGCGCCTCGATCCGGTGAGCCTGATCCGCCGGGCCAATGAGCTGGCGGGTGGCCACGGCTTCGGTCGCCTCGACATGATCGAGAACCGGGTGGTGGGGATCAAGAGCCGCGAGATCTATGAAACCCCGGGCCTGCTGCTGCTGATCAAGGCCCACCAGGAGCTGGAGAGCCTCACCCTCGCCGCCGATGTGCTCCGCAGCAAGCGCCAGCTGGAGCAGCAATGGGCAGATCAGGTGTATCAGGGCCTTTGGTACGGCCCCCTGAAGGACGCCCTCGATGGCTTCATCGAGCGCACCCAGCGCACGGTGAACGGCACGGTGAAGGTGAAGCTGCACAAGGGCAACGCCACGGTTGTGGGCCGCAGCAGCGCCAACAGCCTCTACGTCCCTGACATGGCCACCTACGACGCTGGTGATCAGTTCGACCACCGCGCCGCGGAAGGGTTCATCTACGTGTGGGGTCTGCCCACCCGTTTGTGGGCCGCTAGCCAGCGCTGATTCAGGCCGCGGCGCTGGCGGCGTCGCTGTCTTTCGGCCAGAGAGGCCTCACCTTGGGAGCCTCCCCTTCCCGTTGCGCCGGCAGCAGCCAGCCAGCACCCGCAGACGGGGCTGCCGACAGGCTGTGGAGCTCCTGCCGCAGCCGGGCGTTGTCCTCCAGCAGGTGCTGTTGCCGCTCGAGCAGTGGTTCCAAGCGCTGTTGAAATTTGCGCTCAAAAATCTCCGGCAGTTCAGAGAGAAGTGCCTCAAGATCGGCGATCTGGGCCTGGGCGCGGGCCAGTTCCGCCTGACTGCTCTGCCACTGTCGCCGCAGCTCCTGATCCCTGAGGTTCACGCCGCCGCAGCACAAAGAAAAACCCCCCGGACCCTAACGAAGGCTCCGGGGGGAAACAATGGGCATTCACCCGGGTGGGATCAGGCTTCGACGGTCTGCAGCGCTGCTTCGTCGCTGGTGGCCGTGGGGATCGGGCCGGTGCGGGGTGCGGGCAGAGGGCCGTCCTGCTTGACGGTGAGGTAGCGGATCACGTCTTCGCTGAGGCGCATGGCGCGCTCAAGTGCGGCCACCTGCTGGCCATCACCGTTGTGCACCAGCTGCACGTAGATGCCTTCCTTGTGCTTCGCAATGGTGTAGGCCAGGCGGCGCTTGCCGCGCATCTGGCAATCCAGGACTTCAGCACCGGCTTCGGTGACGAGATCGCGGTACTTGGTGATGTGGGTCTCCACCTCTTCCTCCGGGATGTCCGGACGAAGGATGTACATCGTTTCGTAGTAGGGCTGCGACATGGCTTACGCGATCCGACGTGGACGCCGAAAGGGACGGTGGCTGGATGTCAGGGCCTTGGCCCCGGTCACCAGCGGCGGATCGTCCACCCTACAGCTGCATGCGTACCGCCTCTGACAGGCTCGGGATGTCGGCTTCCTTGCCACGCAGGCACTGCACCAGGGCAAAAAGCACCAGCACCAGCGTTCCTAGGAACACGCTGTTGGCCAGGGTGCGGACGGCGAACGTCCCCCCCAGTGGTGCCAGGACCAGGTTGAAGGCCAGGGAGACCACGATCAGGACGATGTCCAGCAGGATGGCCTGCAGCACGTTGAAGCGCACGAAGTAGGGCACCTGGGGATTGCGCACCACCGCCAGGAACAGCACCAGAAACAGGATGAAGCCGCCGAAGGGAACGGCTTGCTCGAGCAGCACCAGGGGCAGGGCCGGAAGGCTCAGCCACTGCAGGATCGGGAACAGGTTGGTCAGCGAGCGCCCGAACGGCAGGCCATCACTCCAGGGCAGGAGATAGGCCAGTAGGGCGAGCAGTCGCTGCCAGATCGGGATGGCCATGGTCTGGGTTGCGTTGGTTGGAGGCTAGGGGCAGGTTCCCTGGTTCAGGTTTGCGGGAGGGCTTGGATCAGGGCCTCCCGCATCACGTCTACAGGGACATCGCTGCGGCCGCTCCAAAGGCGCAGGGCCGCGGCCCCCTGCTCCACGAGCATCTCCAGGCCGTCGAGGGCGCGGCAGCCCAGGCCTGAGGCCCGTTGCAGCAACTGGGTCGGGCGCGGGATGTAGATGATGTCGTAGACCCAGCAACCGGGCTGCAGGGCGGAAAGCTCTGTCTCGCTCAGCGGGCAGGCCTCGGCAGCGGCTGGATGACTGGCTGAAGCCATGCCCACCGGGGTGGTGTTCACCACCAGATCGGCCTGGGCGATGGCGTCTGCCAGGTCGGGGCTCTCGCTGGTCCAGCCCAGGGCCTTCAGTTGGGGGGCCCAGGCCTGGCAATCGCTCAGGAAGGCGGTGAGGGCTTCCGGCCGGCGGCCCGCCAGTTGGATCTCG
>JAURGL010000058.1 GCA_030833825.1 Vulcanococcus sp. SFB_649D_100_25
GCGCCTGCGCGAAAGCGCCGGTGACTCCCGCGAAGTGCAGATCGTGACCGCCAGCGTCACCCTCAAGGACTGCAAGCTTGTGGGTGAATCCACCCACGCCGGTGAGCTCTGGCACCTGGAGGGCAAAGACAGCATCCGCTATCGCCTGAACACCCACCCCGGCACCAAGATCGGCAACGGTGAGGTGATCGCCGAGCTGGCGGATGACCGCTTCCGCACCCAGACCGGCGGCATCGTCAAGTTCGCCCCCGGCCTGGCCATCAAGAAGGCCCGCAGCGCCAAGAACGGCTACGAGGTCAACAAGGGCGGCACCCTGCTCTGGATCCCTCAGGAAACCCACGAGATCAACAAGGACATCTCCCTGTTGATGATCGAAGACGGCCAGTGGATCGAGGCCGGCACCGAGGTCGTGAAGGACATCTTCAGCCAGACCGCCGGCATCGTGACGGTGACCCAGAAGAACGACATTCTCCGCGAGATCATCGTTCGCTCCGGCAAGCTCCACCACGTCTCCGACGCCAAGGTCGTTGCCCGTTACAGCGACGGCAAGATGGTGAACCCCGGTGAGGAGATCGCCAAGGGCCTGAAGGCCGATGCGATGGTCTTCGTCGAGGCTGTGGATACTGCCGACGGCGGCGCCCTGCTGCTGCGTCCCGTTGAGGAGTACCGGATCCCCGATGAGGCCCACCTGCCCGAACTCGGCAGCGTCACCCAGAAGAACGGCCCCAGCCTTGGCCTCAAAGCCACCCAGCGTCTGGCCTTCAAAGACGGGGAACTGATCAAGAGCGTCGAGGGTGTGGAACTGCTGCGCACGCAGCTGATCCTTGAGACCTTCGACACCACCCCTCAGATGACGGTGGATGTGGAGGCTGTGCCCGACAAGCGCGCCAAGACGATTGAGCGTCTGCAGCTGGTGATCCTGGAGAGCCTTCTTGTGCGTCGTGACACCCTCTCCGACGCCAGCCACGGCTCCACCCACACCGAGTTGTCGATCAATGACGGTGACGCCGTCAAGGCTGGCGATGTGGTCGCCACCACCCAGATCCTCTGCAAGGAGGACGGTGTTCTGTCTCTGCCCGACACCGTTGATGGGGAGCCGATCCGCCGTCTGATCGTCGAGCGTGAGAGCGACACCCGCAGCATCGACCTCGGTTCCGCCAAGGCCGAGGTGACCGTTGGGCAGCGCATTGTTGATGGTGACCTCCTGGCGAAGGGCGTCGAGGCTCCCTGCTGCGGTCAGGTGGAGACGGTCAATGGCAACACGATCACCATCCGCCTGGGTCGTCCCTACATGGTGTCGCCCGACTCCGTTCTCCACGTCCGTGACGGAGAACTGGTGCAGCGTGGGGACTCCCTGGCCCTGCTGGTGTTTGAGCGCCAGAAGACCGGGGACATCGTGCAGGGTCTGCCCCGTATTGAGGAATTGCTCGAGGCCCGTCGTCCTCGGGAATCGGCGATCCTCTGCCGCAAGTCCGGGACCGTACAGATCAAGCAAGGCGAAGACGACGAGTCCGTCACCGTCTCGGTGATTGAGGCTGATGACGCCATGACCGATTACCCGATCCTGCTGGGACGCAACGTGATGGTGAGCGATGGCCAGCAGGTCAACGCTGGTGAGCTCCTGACCGACGGCCCGATCAACCCCCACGAGCTGCTCGAGTGCTACTTCGAGGATCTCCGCAGCCGCAAGCCCACCCTGGAGGCGGCCATGGAGGCCATCTCCAAGCTGCAGTTCCGCCTGGTGCAGGAAGTGCAGAACGTCTACAAGTCCCAGGGCGTGACCATCGACGACAAGCACATCGAGGTGATTGTTCGTCAGATGACCAGCAAGGTCCGCATCGAGGATGCCGGCGACACCACCCTGCTGCCCGGTGAGCTGATTGAGCTTCGCCAGGTGGAGCAGGTGAACAGCGCCATGGCGATCACCGGTGGTGCTCCCTCCGAGTTCACCCCCGTCCTGCTCGGCATCACCAAGGCCTCACTGAACACCGACAGCTTCATCTCGGCGGCCTCCTTCCAGGAGACCACCCGCGTGCTCACCGAAGCCGCAATCGAGGGCAAGAGCGACTGGCTGCGCGGTCTCAAGGAGAACGTGATCATCGGTCGCCTGATCCCGGCTGGTACCGGTTTCAGTGGCTTCGAAGAGGAGCTGCGTGCTGAAGCAGGCCCCCATCCCGACATCCTGGATGAGGATGCGATGAACTATCGCCGCCTCCAGAACCTGCGCCCCGACTACACCGTCGACATGCCGGCGGCCCCGTCGGCCACGACCGCCGGTGCCCTGCTCGACGATCCCTCCGATGCGGATCTCGAGGCCACCCGCAGCCGCCATGGCATTGAGGCCACCGCCAGCACCACCGCCGCCTTCACCCGCCCCACCGTGGAAGAAGGTCTCGAGGAGGAGCTGATCGCTGACCCCGAAGCACTGCAGGGCCTGCAGGACGAGGGTCTCCTCGCCGACGAGTGATCCCATCGCTCAACTCGCACCACCCAGGACGGCCATGATTCAGCCCAAGCTCGTGCCGCAGCGGCGTCTACCCCGCTACGGCTTTCACACCCACACCGAGCGACTGAATGGTCGCTTGGCGATGTTGGGCTTCATCGCCCTGGTGCTGGTGGAGTACAAGCTCGGCCACGGTTTGCTGATCTGGCCTTGATGACGGCGGACGCAACCACCGCTCCCGAGGCCCGTCCCCTGCTGGGGATGGGCCTTTCTGCTCTGGAGCAGTGGGCCAAAGATCAAGGCCAGGCTGCCTTCCGCGGCCGCCAACTGCATGACTGGATCTATGCCAAAGGGGCCCGCAGCCTGGATGCGGTCTCGGTGTTGCCCAAGGCTTTTCGTGAGCAGCTGTCGTCGAACCCCCCGGCGGGTGCGTTCGATTGGATGGGGCGCTCCCGGGAGTTGCACCGCAGTGTGGCCAGTGATGGCACCACCAAGTTGCTGTTGGGGACCCACGACGGCTTGAGCATCGAAACAGTCGGGATCCCCGCCGATGGTCGTCTCACCGTCTGTGTGAGCTCCCAGGTGGGCTGCCCGATGGCCTGCCGGTTCTGTGCCACCGGGAAAGGGGGCCTGCAGCGCTCCTTGGCGGTCCACGAGATTGTGGATCAGGTGCTGAGCGTCCGTGAGGTGATGGACCAGCGCCCCAGCCATGTGGTGTTCATGGGGATGGGGGAGCCGCTCCTCAACATTGAGGCGGTCCTGGCGGCGATCGATTGCCTCTGCACCGATCTCGGGATGGCCCAGCGCCAGATCACCGTCAGCACCGTTGGGGTCCCCCGCACCTTGCCGCGTCTGGCGGAGCTGGCCCTCGAGCGTCTCGGCCGCGCCCAGTTCACCCTGGCCGTGAGCCTGCACGCCCCGGATCAGGTTCTGCGGGAGGAGCTGATCCCCACCGCCCACGCCTACCCGATCGAGGCCTTGCTCGACGATTGCCGACGCTATGTCGCCATCACCGGCAGGCGGGTCAGCTTTGAGTACATCCTTCTGGGTGGCCTGAATGATCAGACCCGCCACGCGGTAGCCCTGGCCCAGTTGCTGCGTGGTTTCCAGAGCCATGTGAATCTCATCCCCTACAACCCCATCGCCGAGGAGGAGTTCAAACGGCCCAGCCCCAAGGCGGTGGAGGCCTTCCGGCGATCCCTGCAGGAGCGCCATGTGGCGGTCAGCGTGCGGGCCAGCCGCGGTTTGGATGCCGATGCGGCCTGCGGACAGCTGCGGCGCCGCCTCGAGGGGACCCTGGAGCCTGCCCTCCCCTAGCTGGGCGTTAGGTGGGGTCCCGAGCGGGATCAAAGGCCCCCTTGGCCCCATCCCCATTCCAGGGGGTGAGCCAGAGCATCAGCAGGAAGGCCGGTAGGGACGAGGCCACCGTGAGCAGGAAGAAGCTGCTCCAGCCCACCCCTTCAGCCACAAAACCGGCCTGCCCGGAGAGCAGTGAACGGCTCAGGGCGTAGACCCCCGAGAGGAGGGCGTATTGGGTGGCGGAAAAGCGGGGATTGCAGAGGCTCATCAGCAGGGCCACGAAGGCTGCTCCCACCAGGCCGCCCCCGATGTTCTCCAGACCCACCGCCATCAGGAGGGCCGTGGGGCCGCCATCGAAACGGGCGAGGGCCCAGTAGGCCAGGTTGCCCGCAGCCCCCACCAGGGCAAAGATCCAAAGGGAGCGGTTCATCCCCAGCCGGCCGAACAGGATTCCCCCGAGGATCGTCCCCAGGATCGTGGCCCCGATTCCCCAGCCAGCCAACACCGAGCCCACCAGCTCGGGCGAGAAACCTTTCTGGATCAGGAACGGAACCGCCATCACATTGAGCAGTCCATCCGGCCAGCGATAGAGCAGCACCAGGGCCAGGAGCATCGCCGCCCGGCCGCGCCCGGTGCGGTGCAGAAACTCCCGCGCTGGCCCGACCATGGCCTGCCGCAGGCTGCTCACCTGGTGCTGGATCGGGGGCAGTTGCGGGGCCGTCAGGGTGAACGGCACCACCAGGAGCATCAGGACCGCTGACCCCAGAAAGGCCAAGGGCCAGCCCGTGCGGCCGGCCACGATGAACCCGCCCGCGCCGATGGCAAGCATGGCGGCCCGGTACCCGAGGTTGGTGGCGGCGGCCCCTGCTCCGCGCTCTGCCTCCGGCAGCAGATCGGTCCGGTAGGCATCCACCACGATGTCCTGGGTGGCACTGACCACCGCAAGTAGCAGGGCCATTACGCCGATGGCTGTGAGCTTCGCGGGCTCGGGGCCCGGCCGCAGCAGGCTCATCGCCCCGATCACCCCCACCAGCAACAGCTGCAGGAGGAGTAACCAGCCCCGGCGCCGATCCGGCCAGGGGATCGGCCAGCGATCAAGGGCCGGAGCCCACAGCATCTTCAGGGTGTAGGGCAACTCGGCATAGGCCAGCAGGCCGATCAGCCCGAGCGGAACCCCGGTGGCCGTAAGCCAGCCCTGCAGCAGCTTGGTCCCCACCATGTAGGGCGTCCCGCTGGCCACTCCCTCCGCCGCAACCGCCGTCAGACGACGGGCGGTGCCGTTGGCCATGCGCATCTGTGGGGGATCCGGCTGGCGGCACGCTAGGCGTGGCCCCCGAATCTGCAGAATCAAGGCAACGCCAGCCCTAACCCGTGCAGTTTTTTCGTTCCACCCTGCTCCCGGCGGCCATCGTCCTGCTGTTTGGCCTGGCCCTGTTTGCGGTCAGCGCCCGCATCTGGCTGCCGGGTGACATGTCCGCCCCCGCCCCGATCAGCTGAAGGAGTCGAGTTCGGCTCACGCCCCTACGATCCCCGGCATGACTGGCCCATTTCCCGAGTCCTCGCAAAGCCCGGCTGAACTGGCCCTGGATCCGGAGATGCTCGCCCGGGAGCTGGCGCAGGAGCTGCTGGGCGACCCCCTCGATGAGCTGGATTCCACTGAGGTGGAGGCGGCTGATGTGGCAGCCGAATGCGACCTCGGCCTGACCTTGCTGGAGGGCAGCCATGACGAGCGGATGCAGGGGCTGCGCATCTTCTGCGAACACCGCGATCCCCGCGCCCCCGCCAAGCTGCTGCCCCTGCTGGAGGCCAGCTGTCCGATCATCCGGATGAGTGCGGTGTACGCCCTCGGACGCAATCCCGATCTGCAGGCCCTCTCCCCGTTGCTCGCTCTGCTGCAGAACGACAGCAACGGCTATGTCCGCAAGGCCGTGGCCTGGAGCCTGAGCAGCTACCCGGATGCCCCGGTGATGAATCCCTTGATCCGGGCCCTGGAGACGGATGTCGCTGCGGTGCGCCTCTGGGCCGCCAGCTCCCTTGCGGATGCCGGAGCCACCGGCCTGGCCAAGGCCGACCAGGCGGCGGGGCAGTTGCTCCTGTCCCTCAGGATCGACAGCGAGCCGGTGGTCCGTAGCAACAGCGCCTGGTCCCTCGGGCGCCTCTATGGGGATCTGGTGGAACCGCGCCAGAAGGAGGTCGTGGAGGCCCTGATCAACGCGATGTTGCAGGACTCAGACCTCGCCGTCCGTGACGAAGCTCGACTGGCCCTCGAGCAGTTGGAGAATCCCCTGGTGCTGGAGCGCCTTCAAACCCTGGTGGATGAGGGGCTGTTGGCTTGATGTGACTGGGTCAGTCAGCCCACAGCAGCCGCCGCTAGCATCCCCAGGCACCGCCCGACCCCCGGGATGGCCCAGCAAACGATTCGCTTTCGGATACGGCCGGACGGCCGCGTCGAAGAGCTCGTTGAGGGCATCGCGGGCAGTGGCTGTGAGCAGCTCACCGAACGCATTGAGTCGAAGCTAGGCGTCGTGCAACAGCGCCAGCCCACCTCAGAAGCCTTCCAAGGCCAGCCCAACACGGTGATGCCTGAGCAGACCCTTTCGTCCCAGGTCTCCTGATGTCGCATTTCAGCACCGTCAAAACGGAACTGCGCGATCGCACCGCTCTGATCGATGCCCTCAAAGACCTGGGCCATACCCCCAGCGAGGGGGAAAAGCCCGTGCGGGGGTATCGGGGCCAGACCGTCACCGCAGATCTGACCGTGCCGGCGGAGGGATCCGGTGACCTCGGCTTCCGTTGGAATGCCGCCTCCGGGAGCTACGAGCTGGTGGCCGACCTCGATCTCTGGAGTCAGCCCATCCCTGTGGAGCGGTTCCTGGCCAAGCTGACCCAGCGCTACGCCCTGCGCAGCATCCTGGCGGCCTCGGCCCAGGAGGGTTTCCAGGTCAGCGAGCAGCGCCAGGAACAGGACGGCACCATCGAGCTGGTGGTCACCCGCTGGGACGGCTGAACCCCGCCATCGCCTCCTGAGGGATGGGCGTCCACGATCCTGCAGCAGCCTTCACGGCGTCCTCTTCTGCCGCGGTTGAACGCAGCGGGCGAGAGCCCGTTCTTGGGGGAGCCCTCAGGCAAAAGGCTGTCTGGGTGGATGAGGTGGTCTGCATCGGCTGCCGCTATTGCGCCCATGTCGCGTCCAACACCTTTGTGGTGGAGGCGGATTGGGGCCGCTCCCGTGCGATCCGCCAGGACGGAGACAGCACCGAGACGATCCAGGAGGCCATCGACACCTGTCCAGTCGATTGCATTCACTGGGTGAGCTACGAGGACCTCCCCGGCTTGCAGGAGCAGACCCTCCAGCAGGAGCTGCAACCGTTGGGATTGCCATCGCCTGTTCGCTCCAGGCGCACCCTGCCCCGCAGGGAGGCCCACTAGCGGTGTTGCCAACGCGTCGCTTTGGCCGCACCGAGCTGCCCATGCCGCTCCTGTCGCTGGGAGGCATGCGCTTTCAGCAGAGCTGGAGTGATCTCCCGGC
Organism: Vulcanococcus sp. SFB_649D_100_25; assembly: GCA_030833825.1. Lineage (GTDB taxonomy): Bacteria > Cyanobacteriota > Cyanobacteriia > PCC-6307 > Cyanobiaceae > Vulcanococcus. The sequence continues at coordinate 7,272 of JAURGL010000058.1, forward strand.
TGATCAGATCAGCCAAGACAGCCAGAGCAATCTGCGCGCCACCCTGGAGCGGGCCGTGGCCTGCGGTTTTCATCACCTGGAGACGGCCCGCCATTACGGCAGCTCCGAGCGGCAGCTGGGCTGGTTGCTCCCCCAGGTGGCCGATCCCCAGCGCATCCTTCAGACCAAGGTCCCGCCCCAGGCCGATAGCGCTGCCTTTGCAGCGGAGTTGCAGCTGAGTTTTGAGCGTCTCGCCGTGGATCGCGTTGACCTGCTGGCCCTCCACGGTCTCAACCTCCCCGAGCATCTCGAGGAGACTCTCAGGCCCGGCGGATGCCTTGAGGTGGTCCGCCGCTGGCAGGCCCAGGGCCGTATCGGCTCCGTGGGCTTCTCCACCCACGGACCCCTCGAGTTGATCCTGAGGGCGATCGAGAGTGATGCCTTCGACTACGTCAACCTGCACTGGTATTTCATCCGGCAGGACAACCGACCCGCCATCGACGCCGCAGTCGCCCATGACATGGGGGTGTTCGTGATCAGCCCAACCGATAAGGGCGGTCATCTGCACAGCCCTTCCGATCGGTTGCTTGAACTCTGCGCCCCCTTGCATCCGATCGTCTTCAACGATCTGTTCTGCCTCACCGCTCCCGGGATCCACACCATCAGTGTCGGAGCCGCTCAGCCCAGCGACCTGGATCTGCATCTGCAGGCGGTCGAGCTGTTGCCGCAGGCCTCAGAGCTGTTGCCACCAATTGTTCGACGACTGGAGGAGGCACGGCGCGATGCCCTCGGCGATGCTTGGCTCAGCAGTTGGCAGCAGGGGCTGCCGACCTGGCAGGACACCCCCGGGCAGATCAATCTGCCCACGTTGCTGTGGCTTCACAACCTTGTTGAGGCCTGGGATCTGCGCAGTTACGCCCGGGCCCGCTACGGACTGCTCGGGGCGGGTAGCCATTGGTTCCCTGGTGCCAACGCCGATGCCCTCGATCAGCAGGTGGAAGAGGGGCAATTGCTCTCGGTCCTGGGGGAGAGTCCCTGGGGCCCGCAGATCCCGGCTCTGCTGCGGCAGTTGCGTTCCCGAGTCGGAGGTGGCTCTGGCAAGCGGCTGATGCAGGACTGAGCGCCGTCCATACCGACAGGCCGCTGCTTAGTCGCCCCCTCCCGCCAGCGGGAATTTGCTGGGGATCCCGACGGCCCGTGGGAAGGTCTTGGGGCAGGGCTCCTGGCTGCGCAGCACAATCGCGGTCCGTTGTCCGCGGCCCCCGGGCAGATCCCTCTGCTCCAGGCCCCCGATCGCGGCCTTCAACGGGGTGATCGCTGCTTCGAGGTCGCGTTGATCCCCGCTGTTCCACTGGCCCCGGTACAGCAGGGCCTCTCCCCCAGGTGCCAGCAGAGGGACCAGGTATTCAGCCACCACCGGTGCAGCCGCTACCGCCCGCGCCATCGCCAGGTCAAATTGGCCGCGGCAGCGCTTCTGGCGGCCGGTCAGTTCGATCCGCTCACAGCGCAGTTCCACGCGATCCTGCAATCCAAGGGCCTCGGCCATGGCCTGCACCGCCTGGGTTTTGCGGCCTACGGAATCCACCAAGGTGAGCTGCGCCTGGGGCAAGGCAATAGCCACCGCCAGACCGGGGAAACCCCCGCCGGTGCCCACGTCGATGCAGCGCAGCGGGGCCTCGGGGCTCTGGAGCAGGCGCGGCACCAGGGGCCAGAGGCTGTCGAAGACCTGGGTGATCCAGAAGTCGTCCCCTTCCACCAGCCGCGTCAGATTGACCCGGCTGTTCCAGCTCCGCAGCTCATCCTGCAACTGCTGCAACAGCTCCAGTTGCGCAGCGCTGGGGCTCCAGCCCAGGGCATCCCACAGTGCTTGCTCCGGAGCTGGCATCCCCGCGGCTGACATTGGCAACCTCTCTAGGATCCCCCAGACCCGGTGCCGACTGGTGGCAGCTGCTAATCACTACGAGCTGCTGAACATTCCGCCTGAGGCCACCACCCAGGAATTGCGGCAAGCGTTCCGCAGCTTGAGCAAGCGGTACCACCCCGACACCACCGAGCTGCCGGAGGAGGAGGCCCGTGAGGCCTTTCGCCGCGTCCAGCTCGCTTATCTGACCCTGAGTGATCCGGAGCGGCGGCGCAGCTATGACGCCACCTTGCGGGCGGTGCAACCGGCGAAGCGTCTCAACATCATCCCCGCGGCCAAGCCGGTCCCGGTGCGGCGTGCCCTCTCCGGCGGCGAGTGGTTCGCTCTGTTGCTCTTGGCCCTGGCCGTGGCCTTCAGCCTGGTGCTCGGCGTTGGCTTGGCCTGGTCCCGCGGGGCCGAGTTCCTGAAGCCCCCCAGCTGGCTGGTGGCCGGTGGGCAAACTGAGGGAACCTCTCAACCCGTCGTTGTGGATGCCGGATCTGCCGTCCCCCCAGATGCCGCTCTACAACCACCCGTTGCCGAGCCTCGAGGGTTGGCTGGCTGAGCTCGGTG
>JAURGL010000059.1 GCA_030833825.1 Vulcanococcus sp. SFB_649D_100_25
GTGAAGACGTCACCGGGACCCCCTATGTGGGCGCCGATCAGCAGCTCACCGCCTGTGGTCAAACCGCAGCCGCCGACTTTCCCCAGGCCCTCAACGGAGCCGCTTGGCAACAGTTCAGCGTTCAATCTCCCGCCCGTGCGGCACAGGTTGAACGGGAGCGCACCGGAGCCGTGACCGGCAGCACCTACGAACAGGGTGGGCGCATCACTGGCCCTTTCGACATGGCCACCGGCAAGATCACCGGCACTGAACAGTTCCGCTTTGATCGCCGTGCGGCCCAGCGCCTCGCCGCAGCCGAGGCTTCCCCGGTCGAAGCCGCCCAGGCCCCGGTCTCCCGGGTGACCGGTGAGGGATCAGGCACCAAGGTCACTGGAGACGACTGGGACCGCGGTGAACGCGTCACCGGCACTGAGGGCAGCTCTGCCCGTCGCCGCAACCCCACCCGTGTGGGTCCGATGAGCGGGATGCCTGGTCAGCAGAACAAGCGCAACCAGGAGCTTCCCCCTCCCAACAACAAGGTCACCGGTTCCAGCGGCAGCACCGATCAGGGTTCCCTGATCACGGTGTCCGGCGGCGCCCGCGGCTGAGGGATCGAGAACGATGCGTCGGCGTTCCGCCAACAACGAGCGGCCGCTAGCACCGACAGCGCCGCGTCGCCGGCCGGGGTCTTCCCCGGCGGCAGGCCAAGCAGACGTTCCCCCAGCGGAGCTCAACCCCGCCTCCTCCTTGAGCAAGGTGGTGAGGCAGCGCGAACTGGCCAATGCCACCCGCGTGGGGAACTCCCGGCCCAGCCGACCGAGCAAGCAGGCCATCGCAGCCAGTACCAGCGGCATCCGTCCAACCCGACGGGTCAGACCCGTGGCGACCCAAGTGGTTCTGAACCGGGGCAGCAGCTCCTCATCTGGGCTGCACCCCCTCAGCAACGGGCAGAGCAACGCTGCCCTCAGGGCCTACGAAGAGACCACCCTCGGCTCCTTCGATCGCATCGTTCCGGTCCTGAAGCGCCTCTCAGCGCTGCAGCACGAAGCCGATTTCATCGCCCAGGCCCAGAGACTCGCCGTCGCCGAACTGGGCCACGAGCTGCCAGCCCCTGTGCTCGAGCAGGCCTGGACCAGTCAGCTGGACATGCGGACCCTGTTCGCCTGGTGTGTTTTTGAGGCCTACGAGCAGAGCAGCATCTCCTTCTTCAACGACGACCCGCTGGCGGCCCAGGCCGGTAGCCGCGATGGAGATGCGTTCAACGCCTTCCTGCTGGACTGCGGCTTCCACCTGCTGGACATCACCCCCTGCGCTGACGGGCGCCTCGCCCACGCGATCGCCTATGCCCTGAGGCTTCCCTTCAGTTCCGTGCGTCGCCGCTCCCACGCCGGGGCGATGTTCGACGTGGAAAACACGGTGGATCGCTGGGTGAAGACCGAGCATCGCCGCTACCGCGAAGGGACTCCCAACCCCGCCCACGCGGACACCCGCTACCTCAAGGTAGTGGTGTATCACTTCAGCTCAAAGGATCCCTGCCACGAGGGCTGTGCTGCCCATGGCAGCAATGACGAAGCCGCAGCAGCCCAGGGCCTACAGCGCCTGAAGGACTTCCAACAGGCCGTTGAGAACAGCTTCTGCTGTGGGGCATCGGTGGATCTCCTGCTGATTGGCATGGACACCGACACTGATGCGATTCGGGTGCACGTGCCCGGTCGCGATGGCAGCACCGACCTGGAGAGCTGGCTCGATGCCCGGGACGTGTACGAAGCGACCCGGACCCTGCGCGCCGATCAAGCCCGCGAGCGGATCACTGAACTGGTGGAGGCCGCCGCCGCCAGCACCCCTGACGCGGGGATGGTCAAGCTCGTGGCCCATCTGCTGGAGAACAACCTCTCCCAGATCGACTATGTGCGGCAGTACCACGGGGGCAGCTACAGCGACTTCGGCCATGCCGAACGGTTCATCGGGGTGGGCATCGGTTTCAAGGAAGTGCATCTGCGCAACCTCACCTACTTCGCCTACATGGACACCGTTGAAGAAGGCGCCCCCGACCTCGATGTGGGCGTGAAGATCTTCAAGGGACTGAATGTCTCCCGCGGTCTGCCAATCCCGGTGGTCCTGCGCTTCGACTATCACGGCGCTGTTCCCGGTGCCCGGGAACGGGCCATCGCCCATTGCACCCGGGTGAAGGCCGCCATCGAGGCCCGCTACAGCGACCTCTGTCAGCAGGGGCTTCTGCATACCCTGCTCACCGTCAGGGATCGCGACCGGCATGTCCCTGCCGAGACCGTAAGTTCCTCAATCACGTTCAACACAGGAGGGGGGCACTGAAATGTTGATCTGCAAAGTGGTGAAGCCGCTGGTTTCCACCAACCGAATCGCCGACTTCCAGCACAAGCACCTTCAGGTTGTGCTCGACGGCAGCACCCAGAAGGTGGCTGTCGATGCTGTCGGTGCCATCCCCGGGGACTGGGTGATCTGCGTGGGCAGCTCGGCCGCCCGGGAAGCCGCAGGCAGCAAGTCCTATCCCAGCGACCTGACGATCGTCGGGATCATCGATCACTGGGACCCCGACGCCGGCAAGGCCATGGCCGCCGGCACACCCCAGGGGGGCAGCAAGTAATGGAGATCATGCAGGTGATGGGATCGCTGGTCTGCACCCAACGGGTGGAAGGCTTCGCGCACCTCAACCTGCGCATTCTCCGCACCAGCAAGGGGAAGCTCAACGTGGCCTGTGACCCCGTTGGGGCCTCCCCCGGCAACTGGGTGTTCACCGCCAGCGGCTCCGCTGCGCGCTTCGCCACAGGCAACGCCGAACTGTTCACCGATCTGACGATCGGCGGAATCATCGACCACTGGTCGCCCGACGGTTAAGGAGTTCTCCACTCCTCCCGATCCCCCGATCGGGTCCCCTCCGTTTCCCCTCCGCGACCTCTCAACGGGCACTGCCCACCACCGTCATGGCCACTCCCAGTTCCCGAGCCACAAACACCTCGGCCTCAGGCAAAGCCACCAGTGCCAAGCCCGCCGCCACCACCCCTGTGACGGCGATTCCTGCTGCTCCTGCAGCGGCGAAACCGGCCAGCACCCCTGCACCCGCAGCGGCTGCTCCCGTGACGGTGACCGCCAAAACGGTCTCAGCCAGCGCCAGTAAGCCAGTCGCGGCCAAGGCCACCAGTGCCAAGGCCGCTCCCGCCAAAGCCGCCGCCTCTAAGGCAACAACGGCCAAGGCCGCTCCCGCTGGTCGGGCAGCAGCCAAAGGCTCCGCCGGCTCCGGCTCCGGTGGCAACAACCGCTCCTCCTCATCCCTCCGCAGCTTCCCCATGGCTTCCTCCGTACAAGGCATCGCCCTCGGCATGATCGAAACCCGGGGTCTGGTGCCCGCGATCGAGGCTGCTGATGCCATGACCAAGGCTGCGGAAGTGAGCCTGATCGGTCGCGAATTCGTCGGTGGCGGCTATGTGACCGTCCTGGTGCGCGGCGAAACCGGTGCTGTGAACGCAGCTGTTCGCGCCGGCGCTGATGCCTGTGAGCGCGTGGGTGATGGCCTGGTGGCAGCCCACATCATTGCTCGCCCCCACGCTGAAGTTGAGCCGGCTCTCTCCAGCACCAACAACCGCCGCGCTTGATGACCATGGACGCCGTTCACCCGCGCGTCCTGGGCTTGCTTGGGCGTGCCCTGAGCCTTGAGTTGACCGCCGTTCAGCAGTACATGACCCAGGCCTCCCTTGTGGAGCTCTGGGGTGACCAGGCCTCGTCAGACCGTTTCCGTGAGGAAACGGTCGAGGAACTGCAGCATGCCGAACGGATCATGCAGCACATGCTCAGCCTCGGTGCAGCTCCGGCCGCCTCGCAATTGCAACCGGTGACCCACGCGCCGGACCTGCGGGGCCTGCTGGAGCAGAACGCAGAGTTGGAACAGCAGCTGGTCAGTCACTACGACGAAGCCACCCGCTTCTGCCGGGTGATCAACGACCAGGCCAATGGGGCCTTCTTCCAGGGGCTCCTGGAGGATGAGCAGCACCACATGGCCGACTTGGAAGCCTGGCTGAAGGAGCTGGGTGGGCCCCGGCCCCGTGGATACCGCCGCTACGGCGAGCGCGCGAGCCAGTCGAGATCTGGTCTCAGCGAGCGGGCCAGCTTCTAAAAGTCCGCTCCAAACGTCTAGATTCCGCCGCCGAGCTCCGCTTCGGCGGTCAGATCGTTTTAAACACTTGGGTTCCGCTCTGCCGCTACCGCTGCAACTGATCTGGCTGATTCCGGTCTACGGATTCAGCGGGATGCTGCTGTCCCTCCCCTGGGCAACGGGGTGGGTCAAGCGGAATGGCCCGCGCCCGGCCGCTTACCTCAACCTGCTGGTCACCCTGCTGGCGGTCCTGCATGGCAGCTGGGTGATCAACACGATCTATCAGATCGGACCACAGCACCTGGATTTCCCCTGGTTTCAGAGCGGCGACCTGAACCTCCGGATTGGGTTTGACCTGTCCCTCACCAACCTCGCGGCCCTGGAGCTCGTCACCACGATGAGCCTGGTCTGCCAGGTCTACGCGCTGGGATATCTCGACAAGGAGTGGTCCCTGGCCCGCTTCTACGCCCTGGTGGGTTTCTTTGAGGGGGCCATGAGTGGGGTTGTCCTGAGCAGCAACCTCTTCATGAGCTATTTCCTGCTGGAAATGCTCACCCTCTCCACCTACCTGCTGGTGGGCTTTTGGTACGCCCAACCACTGGTGGTGACCGCCGCCCGCGATGCCTTCCTCACCAAGCGCGTCGGCGATGTCCTGCTCCTGATGGGTGTGGTGGCCCTCTCGGCCTTTGCGGGGTCGATGGAGTTCAACGATCTCTATGCCTGGGCGGCCGACCTCAAGGAGTCAGCCGTCCTTGGTCCGACCGCAATCACCTTGCTCGGCCTCGGCTTGATCGCCGGCCCGATGGGCAAGTGCGCCCAGTTCCCCATGCACCTTTGGCTGGACGAGGCGATGGAGGGTCCAAACCCCGCCTCGATTCTGCGGAACTCCGTGGTGGTGACCTGCGGGGCGATCGTGCTGATGAAGCTGATGCCGATCGTCCAGCTCTCCAGCCTTGCCACCGATGTACTCCTGGCGGTGGGGACCATCAGCGCCATTGGTGGCGCCCTGGTGGCCCTCGCCCAGGTGGATCTCAAGCGGGCCTTCAGCTACGCAACCACCTCCTACCTGGGTCTGGTCTTCATCGCCATTGCCCTGCAAAAACCCGGTCTGGCGCTCCTGTTGCTCTTCGCCCACGGGCTGGCGCGGGCCCTGCAATTCATGGGGGTGGGCAGCATCATCGCCACCTCCAACTGTCAGGACCTCACGGAGCTGGGGGGGATCGGCACCCGCATGCCGGCCACATCCCTGGCCTTCATCATCGGCAGCGCTGGGGTGGTGGGCCTGCTGCCCTTGGGGTCCTTCTGGTGCTTCGGCCTGCTGGTGAACAATTTCCAGCAATCAGACCCCTGGTTTGCGGTGGTGTTTCTGCTCACCAACCTCCTGAGCGCCGTCAACGTGACCCGGGTCTACCGCTCGATCTTCCTGGGGCAGCCTTTGCCCAAAACAAAGCGGGCCCCCGAGGTGAACTGGCTGATGGCCCTCCCGATGGTCAGCCTGAGCGTGATCGTCCTGTTGCTGCCGGCGATCATGCAACGGCTCGATCCTGTCCCAGGGATCGCCTCCTTCCCCCTGAGCGTGGGCCTGGTGGTGGCGGCCTCGGGAGCCATCGGGGTTTTGATCGGATCCCTGGTTCCCCTCAACCAGTTCTGGTCCCGCTCAACCACACCCTGGATCCGGGTCATCCAGGATCTCCTGGCTTACGACTTCTACACACCGGAGATCTACCAGCGCACCGTGGTGAGCCTGGTGGCCAATCTCGCTCAGTTCACCCGCTGGTTTGACCTCAACGTGATCAAAGGACTCGCCGATGGCGTGGGCCGACTCTCCCTCGCGACCGCCGACGGTCTCAAGTTGAGCGTGAGTGGGCAATTGCAGAGCTACGTGCTCACGGTGCTCCTGGCCATCGTGCTCCTGCTCGGGGTGCTTCAAGTCGGACGGGGAGGCTGATCGATGTTGCTGAGTTCCCTGCTCCTGATTCCGTTCCTCGGAACGGCTGCCCTCCTGCTCTGGCCCGGCAAGCCAGCTCCCGGCCAGATGCGCCTGATCACGATCGTGATCCTGGTCCTGCAACTGCTGGCGAGCCTGCTGGTGACCCTGCGCTTCGACCCGGCCCAGGCGGGGATGCAGCTGCAGGAATTCCATGTCTGGCTGCCGGGCATCGGACTCGACTACGCCCTGGGGGTGGACGGGCTCTCCTTGCCATTGGTGCTGATTAACGCCGCCCTGACACTGGTCTCGGCGGTGATCACCCGGGACATCGACAAACGGCCTCGGATCTACTTCGCGATGCTGGTCCTGATCAGCGGAGCGGTGAACGGGGCATTCCTGGCGGAGAACCTGCTTCTGTTCTTCCTCTTCTATGAGCTTGAACTGATTCCCCTCTGGCTGCTGATCTCCGTCTGGGGTGGAGCGAACAAGGCCTACGCAGCCACCAAATTCCTGATCTTCACCGCCATCTCCGGGATGTTGATCCTGGGGGCATTCCTGGGTCTGGCCCTTCTGACCGGCAGCGTTGATTTCAGCCTCACCCCGGTGCTCTCGGATCGCCTCGCGATGGGGGGCCAGATCGTCCTGCTTGGGGCCCTGCTGGTGGGGTTCGGGATCAAGATTCCGCTGGTGCCCCTGCACAACTGGCTCCCCGATGCCCACACCCAGGCCTCCACGCCGGTGTCGGTGCTGCTGGCAGGTGTGCTGCTGAAGCTCGGGACCTATGGACTGCTGCGCTTTGGCCTGCAGCTCTTCCCTGAAGCCTGGGCAAAGCTCGCCCCTGGCCTCGCCATCTGGGCCGCCATTTCCGTGCTCTATGGATCGCTGGCGGCCATCGCCCAGACCGACATGAAGCGGATGGTGGCCTTCAGTTCAGTGGGGCACATGGGCTACGTGCTGCTGGCTGCTGCTGCCAACACACCCGTCAGCCTTCTGGGGGCGGTGTTCCAGATGGTGAGCCATGGCCTGATCTCCGCCCTGCTCTTCCTGCTCGTGGGGATCGTCTACCGCAAGACAGGCACCCGTGACCTCAAGGTCCTGCACGGATTGCTCAATCCGGAAAAGGGCCTGCCCCTGACCGGATCGATGATGATCGTCGCCGTGATGGCCAGCGCCGGGCTCCCTGGAATGGCAGGCTTCATCTCCGAGTTCCTGGTGTTCCGCGGCAGCATTGCCCAGTTCCCTGTGGCCACCCTGCTCTCGATGGTGGGCTCCGGTCTGACCGCGGTTTACTTCCTGCTGCTGGTGAATCGGGCCTTCTTTGGTCGCCTCTCGATCACCCCGAGCAGCGATGACCCAAGGAACGACGCGCGGCTTGATGTGCAGCTGGCGGTGGTGAGCCCGCGGGAAACCATTCCCGCCATGGCCCTTGTGGCCGGTGTGGTGGGGCTCGGTCTGCTTCCGATGAGCCTCAGCAGGCTGAGCGATGCCTCGCTCACGGCCATGGCCCTGCAGGCGATGGGGGTGAGCTGAGATGCCCGTTATCTCCGCCGATCTGGTCGTCAGCCAGCGGTCCCTCGAGGCCGAGGAATTAACCGGACAACTCCTCAGTGGGGAGACCCTGCTCAGCGACACCCCAGACCATGTGCTCGAAGTGGTCGGGGTGCTCGAGAGCTATGGGGAAGTCCTCGATGCCTACAGCAAAAACCTGATCTACCAGGGGGAACAGCAGTTCCTGAACCCCTTTCCCCTATTCAAATACCTCGATGGGGATCTGAGCCCCGCCAAGATCTGGCGGCACCTCAATCACGACCGGATCAACTTCGAGTACGCGGAATACTGCATGAAAGCCATGCTCTGGCATGGCACCGGCGGCCTGGATGCCTACCTCGATTCCGAGGCCTTCCGGGAGAACTGCAACACCATCATCAACTGCAAGCGACGCCGCGATCCTCTGCTGGCCTTGCTGCATCCGCTCTTCCCTGGCTTCCTGATTGAGCAGATCCGGAACGCCGCCACCACCCATGCCCTGGGGCAGTTCTGGCGGGTGATGAGCGATCTGTTCCTCGATCTGGCCGCCGCAGAAGCCGACGGGCGCGTGCGCAGCATTCCGGCGGTGGTGGACTTCATCAAGCAGGGGCTGGTGGATGCTGCGGGCAACCCGATCCACTACGGGGTCGAGATCGCCGGGCAACACTTCTGGGTGCTACCTCCTGAGGCGGGGCTCACCTTCCTGGTGGATGTGGCGGTGCCCTATGTGGAGGCGGTCTTCCTGCGGGGCATGCCCTTCCTGGGGACCGTCAGCTTCAACGCCCAGGCCCAACAGATCTCCCCGGACCAGGGACGCTTCACCTACGGAGCGCTGTACGCCGACCCCCTGCCCACGATGGGGGCCGGGATCCCCCCCAGCCTGCTGATGCAGGACATGTACCGGCATCTGCCGGAGCCGCTGCACCAGTGGTATCTGGAGCGGACCCGGGGTGAGGGGGACGTGCGCGAGAAGATCTGCCGCAGCTTCCAGAAGTCGATGTTCTGCGTCACCAACGCAGCGATCAACGGGACCATGCCCCACCCCCTCTCCACCACCAAGCCTGAGGAGCAGGCGGCGAACCGGGCCTACGCCGCGGCCTGGGCCGAGCGGCTGGCGCTGGGGCGCACCGACTGCCTCGGCCGGTAGGTTCATTCCATGGATCAATCCCTTTGGAACCCCAGACCCAAGCCCGATCGGGTGGAGTGGCTGGAGCGGCGGATCGAATTTGAGGATTACGCCAGCAACCGCGACTTCCTCGATCGCCTCAACGACTTCTGCGAAGCCGAGGGCCGTTACCCCGACATCAGCTTTGGGCGTACATACGTGAACATCACGCTGCGCCCAGAAGGTGAGGAGGCCGCAATCGGCGAGGCTGACCACGCCTTTGCCGCTGCCATCGATGGGCTCCTCTGAGCAGCCAGACAGCACGCCGGTCAACCTGCAGGCGGCCTACGAAGGAGCAGAGGTCCAGGAAGTCCTCGATCAGTTGGATCAGGAACTGATCGGGCTGCAGCCGGTGAAAACCCGGATTCGTGAAATCGCAGCCCTGTTGGTGGTGGATCGGGCGCGAAAGCAGGTGGGTCTCTCCACCACCGCCCCCAGCCTGCATGTCGTCTCGGGCAAGGGCGGCACCGGCAAGACCACCGTGGCGATGCGCATGGCGCAGATCCTCCACCGGCTCGACTATGTGCGCAAAGGCCATATGGTGGCGGTGACGAGGGATGACCTGGTGGGCCAGTACATCGGCCACACCGCGCCCAAAACCCGGGAAGTATTGAAGAAAGCCATGGGAGGAGTGCTGTTCATCGACGAGGCCTACTACCTGTACCGGCCGGAGAACGAGCGCGACTACGGCCAGGAAGCCATCGAGATCCTGATGCAGGTGATGGAGAACCAGCGCGAGGACCTGGTGGTGATCCTGGCCGGCTACAAGTCGCGCATGGACCGCTTCTTCGAGAGCAACCCGGGGA
>JAURGL010000005.1 GCA_030833825.1 Vulcanococcus sp. SFB_649D_100_25
GATGGCGACTATCAATTCAATACCGCCGTCTCGGAGCTGATGAAACTCAGCAACGCGATGGGCACCCACCTCGAGGCCAGCGGTGAGGTGTACGCCTGCGAAGCCCTGCGGACGCTCATGATCCTGCTGGCGCCCTTCGCGCCCCACCTGGCCGAAGAACTCTGGCTCAAGCTCGGCGGCCGCAACGCCGGCGATGCCCTGTCAGCCAGCAGCATTCACGCCCAGCGCTGGCCCAGCGCAGATGCCAGTGCCCTGGTGCGCGACACCGTTCCCCTGGTGATTCAGATCAAAGGGAAGGTGCGCGGCAACCTCGAGGTGCCCGCCGACGCCGACAAGGCCACCTTGGAAAAGCTGGCGCTGGAGAGCGACATCGCCGCTAAGTGGCTGGAGGGCAAAGCCCCCAGCCGGGTGATCGTGGTGCCGGGCAAGCTCGTGAACCTCGTGCCCTAGTCGTGGACAAACACCAGAGACTCGGGGTTCCCCCAGTCTCCGCGCGCGTCGATGTGACGACGGTTGGCGCAGAGGTGGCGAAGAATCCAATAGAGCGGCTCGGCTGAAGGCAGGCCCATGAGGTCCTGAAGCTCCGCCAAAGTGTGCTCGCGCTTGTGCCCCATCGCCTGCTCGAGGCGGGCCTGCAGATCCAGGAGGGCAGCCGCCGCCTTCTTGCCGGCCTCAACGCCGGGTTGGTGGTAGGCGTTGACGTTGACCAATTCGCCGTAGAGGCCCACAGCGCGCTCGAACAGCGCGATCAGGGCACCCAAACTGTGGGCGTTCAGGCGCTGCAGGGTGATGCTCAGGTTGAAGCGGCCCTCCTCGGTCAACGCTGAGCGGGTCCCCTGAAGGAAACCATCGAGGAAATCACCGGGGTTCTCACCCTCCAGGGGTGGGATGTCCCCGGGATCTTCAAGGACCTCGACGAAGGTCACAAAAAAGTTGTCAACGCCATCACGCAGTTGCTGGACATAGGCGTGCTGATCTGTTGAACCCTTGTTGCCATAGACCGCGATGCCCTGGTGCACCACCTGGCCCACGCGGTCCAGCTTCTTGCCCAAGCTCTCCATCACCAGCTGCTGGAGATAGCGGGAGAAGACTTCGAGGCGATCGCGGTAGGGCAACACGACCATGTCCCGCTGACCCTGCCCGCCACAGGCGTTGAACCAGGCGGCAGCCAGCAGGGCGGCTGGATTCGCCATCACATCCGCTACCCGCGTCGCGGCATCCATCGCCGATGCTCCCGCGAGGAATTCACGGATGTCGCTGCCGATCAAGACGCCAGGGAGCAGACCCACGGCGCTGGTGATGCTGGTGCGGCCGCCCACCCAATCGAACATGTCAAAGCGGGCCAACCAGCCAGCCTTCTCAGCCTCTTGATCCAGGCGACTGCCGAGCATGGTCACGGCCACGGCCTGTTTGATCCAGGTGCCCCCGGCGGCCTCGACGGCACGGCGGGCCTGGAGCATCCCGATATGGGGCTCTGGCGTACCCCCCGACTTGCTCACCACGATCACCAACGTGGTCTTGAGCCGCTCGCCAAGGGAGGCGAGGGTGCGGCGCATGCCGTCCGGGTCGACGTTGTCAAAGAAGTGGAACGGCAGGCCAGCGCCGGGATCCTGGAGGGCGCGGATCATCAACAGGGGGCCGAGCCCCGAACCACCGATGCCAATCCACAGCACGTCGGTGAAGCGGGCACCAGCGGAAGGGCCAATCGAACCCTTCAGCACATCAAGCCCGAAGGATTCGATGCGATCGATCTCCGCCTGGATGTGCGCACCGCTGGACGGTTCAGGGGCCAGCTGGGGAGTGCGCAACCAGTAATGCCCCACCTGACGCTGCTCATCAGCGTTGGCGATGGCGCCGGCTTCCAGATCGGCCATGGCCTTGAAGGCCTTGTCAAAACGCGGCTGCAGGCCGCTGAGCACCGTCGCATCGAGGCCCATGCGACTGACGTCAAGCCAGAAGCCCAGATCGCTGTTGTGCCAAAGCAACGAGCAGAACCTCTGCCATTGGCTCTTGGGATCGAGGCCAGGCGCAGAGGGAAGCGGAGACATCAGGCCGGGAGCACACAGATGGCCTGTTGAAACTATCGGCGGATCACCCGCAGGCAAAGCCTTTTTCGCTGAATTGACCCCATTTAGAACAAGACAGACCTGAGACGGTGTGGACTAGCACACACGTCGGATCCGGATCGTTCCGATGCTTTCAATCAGACCTAGTCTGAAATCGCAGCAAAGACTGTCCTGAAACAGCGCTCCCGCCATCGGATTCGACGCCCGTCGCAGGCGCACCTGCGGCGCTGGATCCTGCCGGGCGTTGTTGTCGCCTCAGTGATCGGATCCTCACTCTCCCTGGGTCGCAGCAGCGCGCTGAATCAAGGTTCTCAGAACAGCGCTCTGAAAAGCGATCGCGTCGATAGCCGCTCCCACGCTGACCCCACTGCCTTCACTCCGGAAGAGCTGCATGAGTTGCAGCGACGCTTCGGTGTTCATGGCCCCCAACCGCGCCTAGCGCGACTGTTCACCAAAGGAGTCGACCAGCTCACTCCGCTGCGTAACCACACCGTGACTCGCCTGCAGGAACTGCAGCCGGTGATTTGGCGGGAAAGCCGGCGCACAGGGCTGAACCCGATGTTCCTGGCGGCGATCCTCTTCGACGAGATGCAGCACGCCAAGCCAGGAGAGGATCACCCGATTGCGGCCCACTCAGGCTTGTTCAGCACCCATGGCCCTGCCCAACTGGGCCTGAGTGAGATGGAGAAACAGGGCCTGCTCTCCAAAGACGCCACAGAAGCGGAGATTCAGGCAGCCCGCGATCAGCTCCTTGATCCGGAGCGCAATGTGGAGTTGCTAGCCGGGAAGATGAATCGCCTGCTGGGGCTGCTCGGTCTGCGGGCCTCGAACACCGTCGATGTGAGCCACAACCACCGGAACGCCAAAGCGGTGGCCACCCTGGCCTATCTCCACAACGGGAAGCTGGACTACCCCAGGCGGATCCTCCGCTACATGCAGGATCCCGAGCTGCACGGCCTGGTCTACGGCACGGTGAAGAAACCGATCTCCCCGCTGATCTAAGCCTCGACTCAACAGAGCACACCCAGAGCAGCGAGACGTTCCTGCAGGGCCTCCCAATTGAAGCTCCGTGGATCGGCCCGCTCCTGACCCAGATCCACATGGCGGTGGGTCGTGATGCGGTCGGCAGGAATCTTGAAGCGCTTCATCCAGTCAGCCAGCACCAGAGCCAAGGTGTCGTACTGGGCCGAGCTGTAGCCGCTGTGGCTCTCTGCACTGTCCTCCCCATCCAAGGGTGTCTCCAGGCTGACGTGCAGGGCAAAGTTGTTCACCGAGCCATCGAGCATGGGATTGGTGACCACCCACTCCCCTGCAAAGGCGGAGTAGCCGGCTCCGTAGGCCCGCTTACCGGGGTCCAGGGCCTCCACGGCTTGTCCGTTTTCACCGATCAGCATGTGGTAGCTGACCTGATCCTCATCACGCTGATTGGCGCTCTGAAAGGTGTGCAGGGCCGATTGAAGTCCGAACACGGTCTCATGCAGCACCACCAGAGAAGGACGCGTGGATAGGGCGTTGCCGAAGGCGTCATGGGAGAGCCGTTCGGCGTAGTTGCTCGGATCGATCTGAAGCTTCTGCAGGGCGGTCGGATAGTCACGCTGAAGGGCCCTGAGGCGCTGCCCCATCAACGGATCAGCCCCACTGCACTGCCGATGCAGGGGACTGTCCCAGCGGGCCTGGGCAGGGGGGCTCGGCGCCGGCCTGGCATTGGGCAATGGCAGGGGAAGAAGGAGTTCTGCCCCGTGTTCCTGCATCAACCAGGCGGCAGTGGAACTCGCGAGCAGGCCCGCCGCAACGAGCCACCACAGGGATGGCCGGCGCAGGTCAGGAGGGCAGGGCAAACGCACCATGGCCGTCAGCGCTTGCCTGGCTGGAGCCAGGCGGTCCGGACTGCGCGTTGCTCTGTGGTGACGGAGGGGAGCTCGACGAGGCGAAAACGCTTCGGACGCGGCGGCTCAGGCTGAATGTGCAGGTGACGCAGCTTCGAGCGCCGGGAGATCAGGAGCTCGTGGCTGCCTGCAGCCGAAAGCAGGCGCTCCCACTGATCCAGCTGGGTGAGACGCATGCCATCAACTCCCAGCAGCTCATCACCAACCATCAGGCCTGCCTGTTCAGCGGGGCTCTCCCGGTAGACCCTCTGAACCAGCAGACCGGAGATCTGGGACTTCAAGGCAGCACCAGTCCAGGCATAGGGGGCCATCTCCGGCTCCAATTGCAGACCCACACTCAAGAGGTAGCCATCAAGATCCGGGTCGTCCACACTGCTCAGCCAGCGCTGCAGCGTTTCAGCCAGGCCGGGGCAGGCTGCATCAAAAGCCGACAGCAGGTCCTCCTGCTGATAGCCACGCGCAATCCGGCCGTGACGCCTCCAGAGGTGCTGCAAGACCAAGGGCAGGGAACTCCCATGGCTCTGGAGATGCAGATCGACGCAGAGGGCGATCACAGCACCCTTTAGGTAGTAGCTGATCTGGCTGTTGGCGGAGTAGGCATCTGGCTTGTACAGCTTGATCCAGGCCTCCTCACTGCTCTGCTGGAGGCTCTGCACAAAGCGCCCCGGACTCAGGACGTAGCGGCTGAGATCCTCACCCAGGTCATCGAGATAGGACTGCTCCTCCGTGAGGCCAGCCCGCAGTGGCAAGAGCTGATCGACGTAGCTGGTCACCCCTTCAGCAAACCAGAGGGTGGGGATCACCGATGCCTGGTGATAGTCGACGGGCTTGAGCTGCGCAGGGGTGAGGCGACGCACGTTCCACTGGTGGAAATATTCATGCGCAATCAGCTGCAGCAGTTTCCGGTAGCCGTTCTCAGCCTCGAGATTGCGGCGCCCGTAGACAAGGACGCAGCTGTCGTCATGCTCAAGGCCGCCATAGGCCTCATCGAGCAGGTGCAGAACAAACAAATAGTCAGCCGACGCTGGCCTTGGCTCATCGAGAAGCTCGCAACAGGCCTCACAGACCCGTCGCACGTCATCCAAGAACGAGGGGTAACGGTTGAGGAACCAGTCCTCATCCCCCTGGGCACCGGCCCACGTGACCCAACGGTGGGGCACGCCATGCACGCTGAAGCTATGCAGTCGATGGGGACCGACCTCCAGGGGACTATCGAGGAGGTGATCAAAGTTGCGAGCTCTCCAGCCATCAGCTGAATCCCCCGGCAGCGGGGAGAAAGCGTTCCAACCAGGAGGCAGGGAGCAGGAGAGTTGATGGGGCTGCCAGCGCTGTCCCTGCAGCTCAAGGACCACCGCCGCAAGCGCAAAAAAGCCGTGATCCTGATCGAAATGGCAGGTGCGGACAGACAGCTCCGTGGCCATCACCGCGTAGCGAATTGTCAGCGGTTGGTGTGGCTCAGTGGCATCGACGCGCCAAGAGGCGGGATCAACGCGGGTGATCCCAAGGGACTGGCCGTTTTGCTCAACGCTCAGGCCCTCCAGCTGCCGCGCATAGTCACGGATCAGGTACGAACCGGGTGTCCAGGCGGGCAACCGCAAGAGGATCTGGCCTGCCGGAGCCAGGACATCCAGGGTCACAAACACCCGATGCCCGTGGGGCTTGGAGAGATCGAGATGAACCTGGACGTCTGCGTTGGCCACCGGGGAGCTCAATGCACCAGGTGAACGGAGGCGTTGGGGAGTTCAGTACTGGCGGCCCGCAGGGCCTGACGCAGGGCGTAACGACGCGTGATCTGGGCGATCAGGGTCTGAAGCGAGCTGGAGCGGCCCAGTCTCTGAAGATCACCAACTAGGGCGAGGCTGCCATCACCCTGACGGCTCCAGCCAAGGCGCTGCTGGCTGGTGGCTGCGATCGACAGGACCACCGCCTGACGGTCGTCGGCGAAGCCCTGGAGCTCGCCTCCCCATTCCACCTCGAAGTTCAGATCCTGAAGGGCCTGGGCAAGAAGGGTTTCGTCGTGGAGAACGGTTGGCAGGATGGAGAGATGGGACATGGCCAAGCGTCCACTTTTCCAGACCCTAGCGAGATGAGCAGGGCCGTCCAGTGGCCATTGCCACCAGTGCACCCACCGCAACGACGCCAGCCTCTGCGGCTCGGGGTGATGGCCTCTGGGGAGGGGAGCAACTTCGAGGCGGTGGTGGACGCCTGCCGTCAGGGTCAGTTGCCTGCCGACGTTGTGCAGCTGGTGGTGAACCGAGCCGACTGTGGTGCCGTGGAGAGGGCGAAGCGGCTCGGGATCCCCACGGTGCTCCTGGATCACACAACAATCCCCAGCAGGGAGGACCTGGACGGGCGGATCGTCTCCTGTTTTGAGGCGTCCGGGGTGGATCTGGTGGTGATGGCGGGCTGGATGCGGATTGTGACCCAGGTGCTGATCGACGCTTACCCCCAGCGTCTGATCAACATCCATCCCTCTCTGCTGCCAAGTTTTCGAGGTGCGAGGGCCATCGAACAGGCCCTCAGGGCTCAGGTCCGGATCAGCGGCTGCACGGCCCATCTGGTCGAGCTGGAGGTCGACGCGGGGCCCATCCTTGTGCAGGCCGCGGTGCCTGTCTTGGGGGAGGACTCTGCCGAAACCCTGGCGGAGCGCATCCACCAGCAGGAACACCGGATCCTGCCCCTGGCAGTTCTAGTGGCCGCTGAACGCCTGGGGCTCCTAGCCGAGCAGCCTCAGGGATAGAAGGGCAGCAGGGGCAACCCCGTTTCGGCAGGCAGACCAGCCATCAGGTTGAGGCACTGCACCCCTTGACCGGCCTGCCCCTTGACCATGTTGTCGATGGCGCTCATCACGATCAGCTGGCCGGTCCGCGAATCAACCTGCACGGAGAGGACGGCACGGTTGGTCTGGCGCACCCACTTGGTGGACGGGTAGGTGCCGGCGGGGAGCACCCGAACGCAGGGTGCATGGCGGTAGGCCGCCTCAAGCAAGGTGGTGCAATCCTCTGCCGTCAGACCCGGATCCCGTAGACGGCCGTACACCGTGGCCAGCAGTCCGCGCACCATCGGGATCAGATGGGGTGTGAACTGGAGCTGAATCGGCTGCCCCGCACTGCGGCTGCAGAGCTGCTCAATCTCACTGGTGTGCCGATGACCGACGACCCCATAGGGAGCGACGCCCTCCGAGGCTTCTGCCAGCAGGAGGTGTTCTTTGGCTGCGCGACCGCCTCCGCTGGTACCGGTCTTGGCATCGATCACGATCCCACCGGTTTCAATCAGGCCCTGCTTCAGAAACGGAATCAGGGCTAACAGGCTGGCCGTGGGGAAACATCCCGGGGCCGCCACCAACCGGGCCGTCCGGATCTGCTCCTCCTGCCACTCCACCAGGCCGTAGACCGCTTCCTGGCACAGCCCAACATCCTCACGGGGAAACTCCCGTGCTTCGGAGGCATACACCTCCTTCCATTGATCCAGGGAGCTGTAGCGGTAGTCAGCCGAGAGATCCACAACCTTGACGCCGCGCTCCAACAGACCGGGCACCAGCCGGGATGCGAGTCCATTGGGAAGACTCAAGACCGCAAGGTCAGCGGCGGCAGCAATCGCCTCCACCGAAGGACTTTGAACAACAGGGTCCCCCGGTAACGGCAGGAAAGGGGTCAGCTCACTCCAGCGCCTGCCGCTGCTGCGCTCTCCACCGAGGAACGTGACCTCCAGCTCGGGATGCCCCTGGAGCAGCCGCAGCGTCTGCAAACCGCCGTAGCCGGAAGCACCGATCACAGCGACGCGCTTGCTGGCCATGGCCTCAGGTGGGGAACGCCAGATCGTACCGGGCTTTATAAAAGTGTCAGCCCATCAGGCCCCAAGGCCCGCCTTCCCTGAACCAGGATTCGTTCCCGTTTGATTCCATCGCAGACGGTCTGGCCGCGATCCGCAACGGCGAGATGGTGGTGGTCGTGGATGACGAGAACCGTGAAAACGAAGGGGACCTGATCTGCGCAGCTCAGTTCGCCACGCCTGAGCAGATCAATTTCATGGCCACAGAAGCCAGGGGGCTGATCTGTCTGGCGATGGAAGGGGAGCGGCTTGACGCGCTTGATCTGCCTTTGATGGTGGATCGGAACACAGACAGCAATCAGACGGCCTTCACGGTGAGCGTGGATGCGGGTCCCGAGAACGGGGTCAGCACGGGGATCTCCGCGGAGGATCGTGCCAGAACGATCCAAGTGGCCATCCACCCGCAGACACGACCCACGGACCTGCGGCGTCCCGGGCACATTTTTCCGCTGCGGGCCAAACAGGGTGGCGTCCTGAAGCGGGCCGGTCACACCGAAGCCGCAGTGGATCTGTCACGGATGGCCGGGCTGTACCCCGCTGGTGTGATCTGCGAAATCCAGAACGCCGATGGCTCGATGGCGCGGCTCCCCCAGCTGGCCGATTACGCCAAACGCCATGGGCTGCGCTTCATCAACATCGCCGACCTGATTCGCTATCGGCTTGACACGGAACGGTTCGTTCGCCGTCAGGCGGAAGCGCAGCTTCCCAGTGCTTTTGGTGCCTTCCGCGCGATTGGCTATCGCAATGAGCTCGATGGCAGCGAGCACGTGGCGATCGTGAAGGGCCATCCCGAGCAGTCGGAGGGCCCCGTGTTGGTGCGTGTGCACAGTGAGTGCCTCACCGGTGATGCCTTCGGGTCGCTGCGCTGTGACTGCCGGCCTCAGCTGGAGGCAGCCCTGCAGATGATCGAGCAGGCCGGAGAAGGTGTCGTGGTGTACCTGCGTCAGGAAGGGAGGGGCATTGGCCTGATCAACAAACTGAAGGCCTACTCACTCCAAGACGGTGGGCTTGACACGGTGGAGGCCAATGAGCGGCTTGGCTTCCCCGCCGATCTGCGTAACTACGGCGTCGGGGCCCAGATCCTCAGTGACCTCGGGATTCACAGGTTGAAACTGATCACCAACAATCCCCGCAAGATCGCAGGTCTGGGGGGCTACGGCCTTGAGGTGGAGGATCGCGTTCCCCTTGTGATGGATCCCAGCCAGCACAACGCCGGGTATCTGCAAACCAAGCAGACCAAACTGGGACATCTGATGGATGGCCCCCGGGAACAGGGACCGGCTGCGGTGCTCGCCTGGAAGCAGAAACGGGGTGAGCATGAGGAGCCCGAGGCCTCCAGCCTGGCGGGCCTATGGCACGAACTGCGCCTCTGGGCTGATCAGGAAGGATTGCAGGTGGAACGGGAGGAGCACTCCCGCGTCCTGGCGCTCCTCGATCAACCGGAACTGGCCGTGATCGTGAGCGGCGCCGATGCAGCTCGCCTCCAGGACGGACTGCAACAGATGGCCCAATGGCCCAGCACCCAAAGCGTCAGCCTGTTGCTGGCGCCGGATGCGCAACGCAGCTCGCACCCCAGCAACACCCTGGAGGCACAGCGCCGGCCTCTGGTGGAACTGAGCAACGGGCAACAGGCCCCGCTACCCCTCAACAGCGGAGCCCTGCTGCGCTGGTGTTAGCGCAACAGGGCTCCCTGGCCTGAAAGGTCGTCAGTCCTGAGGGTCGTCAGTCCTGAATGGTCACCTTGGTGATGCGGCTGCCGTTCTTCAGGCCCAGGACCACATCCATGTTGCCGGTGTGACCGAACACGGTGTGCACCCCGTCGAGGTGGGGCTGAGCCTCATGGCAGATGTAGAACTGCGAGCCACCGGTGTTGCGGCCGGCATGGGCCATGGCGAGGGTGCCGGCTTGATGCTTCTGGCTGTTGATCTCGCAATCGATCTGATAACCGGGGCCGCCGGTGCCGGCCATGCCACGTGCACCTTCACGGCTGTTGGGGCAGCCGCCCTGGGCCATAAAGCCGGGGATCACACGGTGGAAGGCCAGGCCGTCATAGAAGCCGTCCTTCGCCAGCTTCACAAAGTTGGCCACGGTGTTGGGAGCGTCGGCTTCG
Organism: Vulcanococcus sp. SFB_649D_100_25; assembly: GCA_030833825.1. GTDB lineage: Bacteria > Cyanobacteriota > Cyanobacteriia > PCC-6307 > Cyanobiaceae > Vulcanococcus. Next base: position 9,894 of record JAURGL010000005.1, read on the forward strand.
AACAGCTCAAGTTCGATGGTGCCGGCGTCGGTCTCCATCACGGCTTTGGTCACAGTGGAATCAACGTCAAACCAGCTCAGTATGGGCTGTCCGGTAAAAGGGTTAGAGCATTCCTGTATCCATGGCCGCGTCTGCATCCGTTGATCTCAGAGAGGCGCGTCTGGGGGTCCTTGGCGGTAGTGGGCTCTACGCCATGGAAGGTCTTGAGGACATCCAGGAACTCCGGATCGACACCCCCTTTGGTCCGCCGTCGGATCAATTAAGGCTGGGACGTCTCGGGGGGATGGAGGTGGTGTTCCTGGCCAGACATGGCCGGCACCACAGCTTTCTCCCTTCCGAAGTTCCTTACCGGGCCAACATCTGGGCGATGCGTTCGCTGGGGGTGCGTTGGATCCTCTCGCCCTCGGCGGTCGGGTCTCTGCAGGAGCAGGTGAAGCCCCTCGACATGGTGGTGCCGGATCAATTCATCGATAGAACCCACGCGCGGCCGAACAGCTTTTTTGGCGACGGTGCCGTTGCCCATGTCTCGCTGGCGGATCCCTTCTGCCCCAATTTGAGCCGCCTGCTGGGCGATGTCGCCGACAGCCTGATGCCAGAGGGGCGGAGCCTGCACCGAGGCGGGACCTATCTCTGCATGGAGGGCCCGGCCTTCTCCACGAGGGCGGAATCGAACCTCTACCGGAGTTGGGGTTGCTCTGTCATTGGCATGACCAACCACACCGAGGCGCGCCTGGCCCGTGAGGCGGAGATCGCCTACGCGACCCTCGCGATGGCAACGGACTACGACTGCTGGTTTGAAGGGCATGACAGCGTCACCGTCGACATGGTGATCGCCAACCTCAAGGCCAATGCAACCCTGGCCACGCAGATCGTGCGCATGACCGCTGAACGGGTGGCGGCCCTCAGACCAGCCAGCCCTGCCCATAGCGCCCTTCAAGATGCCCTGATGACCCAGAAGGAGCAGGTGCCCGCCGCCACTCGGGCCAAGCTGGACCTGTTCACCAGGCCCTACTGGGGTGCCATCGAGGGCTAAACAGACCGCCCTATCCGGCCAGGGCCGCGCGGAGGTTTCCTCCGTGCTGCGCCAACAGGGCTCTGGCCTGATCGGCATCCCGCTGGCGAAGGGCCATCAGCAAGGCCACCTTCACGGAACCCTTCGTGTCAGCCAACAGGGACCGACCCTGCCCCCGTTCCACCCCGGCAAGATCAGCGAGGATTCGAAGAGCACGATCCTCCAACTTGCTGTTGGTGACAGCAACGTCGACCATGCGGTTGCCATAGACCTTGCCCAGGCGCACCATCACACCGGTGCTGAGGATGTTCAGGGCCATCTTCGTGGCGGTGCCGGCCTTGAGCCGGGTGGAACCGGTGAGCAACTCCGGGCCGGTCACCAAGCGGATGTCGATCTCGCATGGCATCGCCACCTGCTCAGAAGGAACACAGGCCATCGCGATCGCCAAGGCGCCGATGGACTGTGCGTAGCGCAGGGCTCCATGGACATAGGGGGTGGTTCCTCCCGCTGCAATCCCCACCAGTGCATCGGCACTGGAGAAGCCACGGGCCTTGAGGTCCTCAACGCCGGCCTGCTCTAAATCCTCTAGTCCCTCTGAGCTGCGCAGAAGCGCAGGGGCACCGCCGGCCAGGATCCCCTGGACAAGCTCCGGGTCGCTGCAAAAGGTGGGTGGGCATTCAGCGGCATCGAGGACACCAAGGCGGCCAGAGGTACCCGCACCGAGGTAGAAGAGCCGACCGCCAGTCCTGAGGCGAGCGGCGATCGCGTCAATCGCCATGACCAGCTCAGGGGCCGCGGCTGCGACCGCCTCCTGGGGGCGGCGATCTTCCTGGCAAAAGGTCTGCACCAACTCTGTGGTGCTCAAGGCATCGAGTTCACTGCTGAGGGGATTGGCCTGCTCGGTCAGCAGATGCCCGCGCTGGACATCCTGAAATCCAGGGGCGCTCACAACAGACCCTCGAGGCGGCGACGGAAATCTTCGAGTTCGCTGTTACCCGTCGTGATCGGCTCTTCAGCGGGGAGGGATTCAGCGACGGGCTCAGGTTGATCCCTCCAGGTGGTCACATCCATGTTCTTCTCCGGCGGTGCAATCAGCAGACGCTCCTCCGGGGTTTGGGGAAGGAAGCCGCTCGGAACAAATCGCGCTTCATAGCCTGCGTTACTGCAGAACTCCTCCATCTCTCGCCGCTCTATCGCTTCCACCGTGGGGACAGGAAAATCCTGAGCCTCCAGCAGGCCGGCATAGCGCTCCGCATCATCGCGATCCTCGAAGAGGAGAACGACCGTCGCGCCGTTCAGCTCCAGAGAATGGATCCCCTCATTCTCACTGCCTGCATCGAAGAGAAGCACGTGAACCGACATCGAGCGGGCGCAGGTCGGGGCTCAGTTTCTCACTACTTTTGCTGGGCCGCTCAACTGGCCTCAACGGCGCTCGGCATCGATGGCCTCGGACAGTTCCTGCAGGCGCCGATACAAGGCCTCCTCAGCTTCAGTCAGACCTTGGGGGACCACCAGGCGAATCTCCACCAACTGGTCACCGCTCTGCTCACCGCGGCTGAGGCCACGGCCGCGAAGCCGCAGCAGCCGACCGCTGGAGGAGCCGGGGGGGATCCGCAGCTGGACCGGCCCCTGGAGGGTTGGCACAACCGCCGTGCACCCCAGTGCCCCTTCAGCGGGAGAGAGTTCGAGCTGGTACAGCACCCGCAGACCGTCGATGCGAAGTCCGTCCTCGGTTCGAACCTTCAGCTGGAGAAAGTGATCACGACCACCAGGTGCCACCCCGGCCAGCCGCAATCGCCAACCATCGCCAGCCATCGGAGGAGTCCAGACCTCAACAGCGGTGCCATCCGGCAGCTCAAGCTCCACGCGCACCCCATCGAGGGCCTGCTCAGGGGTGAGGTCGACGTGGGACTCCACATCCACGCTGGCCGTCACCGGTGGTGGTGGTGGTGGTGCTGTGGTGACGTCTCCGCGCGGGCTCTCGCGCTGGGTTGATGACGGCTGAACGTCGGGCTGTCGTCGCCGTGGCCGGTTGAACAGCACATCCAGGTAGTCATCAAAATCGGGAAAGCCTGTGGCAAATGGATCCAGGCCAGCGGCGGCTGCCGTCGCGTCATCAAGCCCCGCTTCCCACTGCTCACGGCGAACGGGATCACTGAGAACTGCATAGGCCTCATTGACGGCCTTGAACTGCTCCTCAGCGTGGGGGTCATCGCCGTTGAGGTCGGGATGCCAACGGCGGGCCTGCTGCCGGAAGGCCCGTTTCAGGCTGCCGGCATCGGCCCCCGGCTCAAGACCAAGAACCTCCCAGTGATTGATCGTGTCCGCCGAGGACATGGTCGCTGTCACCTCGGTCAGTCCTCTGCCCAGGGATCACCCTCGTAGGGGGCGGGATTCGATGTCGGGGCACTGGATCTGTAGCGGCGCTCCGGATAGGAGCGATTGTCAAAGCCTTCACCAGCGAAGGCATCACCGGCAGGTTCGTCCCGGAACTCGGATGCATCAGGCGCGCGGCGACCGTAGGCGTCGCGGTCACCCTCATAAGGATCACTGGCGTACGGGTCATTGGCGTAAGGCTCACTGCCGTAGCGGTCTCTGCCATAGCGCTCACGCCCATAGGCCTCTGCGTCATCACGGCCATAGGAGGGTCGATCTCCACGGCGGTCCTCCATCAGACCCACCGAGCCACGGGATGGGGAGGGATCCCAACTGGGGCGATCCCAACGTTCTTCCTGCCAACCGCCGCCGTAGCGGGGCTCGCTCCAGGGATCGCGGGAGCGTCCTGGGCGGTCCCAGTCATCCCAGTCGTCATCGGCGAAGAGTTCGTCCTTCAGGGAGCCAAGGGTGTTCTTGATGCCCTGGAGGGGATTGGACTCTTGCTTGCGTTCACTGGCCAGACGACGGTTCAGGGCATAGATCGCCTCCTGCAGCTGGCTCACACCCAGATCGAGATCAGTCAGATCCCCACTGCTGAGTTGCTCCTGGACATCGCGCATGGCCACCTCAACGGCCCGCTGCTGGCGCTCCGCTCCGTAGGGGCCCAACTCGAGGGCCGCATCCCGGAGCCGCCGTTCCGCCTGCCCCACAAGGGTTTGGGCTCGGTTACGCCGGTCGATTTCCGCCCGTTTGCGGCGATCTTCGCTGGCCTTCTGTTCGGCCTCTTCGATCAGCGTTTTGATCTCGTCTTCGCTGAGATTCGAACCACCCTGAATGCTGACGCTCTGCTGGCGGCCCGTGGTGCGATCGGTGGCTGACACCTGCAACAGGCCATTGGCATCGATGTCAAAGGAGACCTGCACCTGGGGCACACCGCGAGGAGCCGGAGGGATCCCGGAGAGACGGAAACGACCAAGGCTCTTGTTGCCATCGGCCATCTGACGCTCCCCTTGGAGCACATGGATCTCCACCGAGCTCTGGTTCGACTCAGAGGTGCTGAACAGGTCGCTCTTCCGCACGGGGATGGAGGTGTTACGTGGGATCAGGACCTTCATCACGCCGCCGATGGTCTCGAGACCAAGGGAGAGGGGCGTGACGTCATTAAGCATCAGGTCACGGAGCTCACCGGTGAGGATGCCGGCCTGAACAGCGGCTCCGATCGCGACGACCTCATCGGGGTTCACCGACTGGCAGGGCTCCAGCGGGATCAGGGTGCGCACCATCTGCTGCACCATCGGCATCCGGGTGGAACCGCCCACCAGCACCACGTCATCGATGTCTTCAGCGGCCAGGCCTGAATCCCGCAGCGCCCGCTGCACCGGCCGCAACAACCGATCAAGCAGATCAGGGCAGAGCCCTTCAAAGGTGCTGCGCTCGAGCGTGGTTTCGATGTGAAGCGGGCCCGCATCACCGGTGGCGATGAAGGGCAGGGAAATCGGTGTGCTCTGCACACCGCTCAATTCGATCTTGGCCTTCTCTGCCGCTTCGGTAAGCCGTTGCAGCGCCTGGCGATCGCGGCGCAGATCCACGCCGTGCTCGTTCTGGAAGCGATCCGCCAGCCAATCCACGATGCGGCGATCCCAGTCGTTGCCGCCCAGCTGGGTGTCGCCGCTGGTGGCCTTCACATCGAACACCCCCTGGGCGATGCGCAGCACTGACACGTCAAAGGTGCCGCCGCCCAGGTCGAACACCAGCACCCGCTTCACGGTGCTGCGATCGAAGCCGTAGGCCAGCGCCGCAGCGGTGGGTTCGTTGAGGATGCGCTCCACGCTGATGCCCGCCAGCCGGCCCGCATCGCGGGTGGCCTGGCGCTGCGCGTCGTTGAAATAGGCGGGAACGGTGATCACCGCCGCCTCAACGGGCTCACCTAAATAGGTACTGGCGTCGTCCACCAGCTTGCGCAGGATGCTCGCCACGAGCTCCTCAGGCGCATACTCCCGCTCCGTGGCCGGGCACACGACGCGCACGTTGCCCTGATCGTTGGCGCGCACGGTGTACGGCACCGACAGACTGTTGTCTTCGAGTTCGTCCCACTGGCGCCCCACGAAGCGCTTGAGGTTGGCAAAGGTGTTGCGTGGGTTGAGCACCAACTGGCGACGCGCCAGCTGGCCCACCAGCAGCTCTGAGTCTTTGCTGAAGCCCACCACCGATGGCGTGGTGCGACCGCCCTCAGCGCTGGCAATCACCTGCGGGCGACCACCCTCCAGCACCGCCACCACCGAGTTGGTGGTGCCCAGGTCGATGCCAACGATCCGTGCCAACTGACTGAGAGCGCCCCAGGGATTGTGACCTAAGGATCCAACGCTAACGGCCTTATGTCAGACCTTTAGATTTGGGGCACGTAATGGTCCCCATGGCAGCGGGTGCGCGCCCCGAACTCTTCACGCAGCGGCGGCGGCCCCTCTGGGAACTGCTGATCGACAGGGGCTTTCAGAAACTGGTGGTGCTGCTCGCCTCAGTGGTGGGCTTGGTGCTGGTGGGCATTTTGTTCACTGTGTTGGGTGGATCCACAGAAGCGATTGGCCGCTTCGGGCTCGGTTTTCTCACCACCTCCAACTGGGATCCGATCGCTGAGCAGTACGGGGCCTTCACCGCCATCTACGGCACGGTGGTGAGCTCGCTTCTGGCCCTGCTGATCGCCGTTCCCCTCGGCGTGGGAACGGCCATTTTTCTCACCGAAAACATCATTCCCCTGCCGATCCGCCAGGTGCTCGGCGTGATGGTGGAGCTGCTCGCCGCGATCCCCTCCGTGGTGCTCGGGCTCTGGGCCATCTTCGTGATGGAGCCATTCCTGCGCCCCTTCCTGGAGCTGCTCCACACCAGCCTGGGCTGGATGCCGTTCTTCTCCACGGTGCCCATGGGCCCCGGCATGGCCCCGGCGATCTTGATCTTGGTGGTGACGGTGCTCCCGATCATCACGGCCATTTCCCGGGATTCGTTGCAGCAGGTGCCAACGGAGCTGCGCCAGGCGGCCTATGGCATTGGCACGACCCGCTGGGAAGCGATCCTGCAGGTCATCCTCCCAGCGGCTGTCTCCGGGATCACCGGTGGTGTGATGCTCGCTTTGGGCCGGGCCATGGGGGAAACCATGGCGGTCACGATGATCATCGGGAATTCGAACAACTTCACCCTCAGCCTCCTGGCGCCCGGTAACACCATCGCTTCGATGCTGGCCAATCAATTCGGAGAGGCTGATGGGTTCCAGGTGTCCGCTCTGATGTACGCGGCCCTGGTACTGATGCTTCTGACCCTGGTGGTGAATGTTCTGGCGCAGTGGATCGTGCGTCGACTCAGCCTCAAGTACGCCTGATCGCCATGGCCTTTTCTTCGGATGCTGTTGTCCATCACCCGGCCTCATTGTGTTTCCGGCCGTCGCTTCCTCGCAATCGCTGGAACGCTCTGCTGACGGTAGTAGTCGCGGTGTTTTCGAGTATCGCCGTGCTGCCCCTGGTATTGGTTCTGGGCTACGTGTTGTTTAAGGGGGGCTCCCTGATCAGCGCAGAGTTGTTGACCGAGCTTCCTCCCCCGCCCGGCCTTGATGGTGGGGGAATTGGCAACGCCATTCTCGGAACCACCATCGTGACCCTGGTAGCCAGCTTGATTGCCATTCCCGTGGGCGTTGGCGGCGGGGTCTACCTGGCTGAATACTCCCGCTCGGGGTGGTTTGCCCAATTCGTTCGCTTTGGAACGAACGTGCTCTCCGGTGTGCCCTCGATCATCTGCGGGGTCTTCATCTACGGCTTGATCGTGAGCACCCGCTTCTTCTTTGGCCAGAGTTACAGCGCCATGGCTGGTGGTGTGGCCCTGTCGGTGTTGATGCTCCCCACCGTGATCAAAACCACCGATGAGGCCTTGAAGCTGGTGCCTAGGGAGTTGCGTCTTGGCGCCATGGGTCTGGGTGCCTCTCAATTCGTCACGATCACGCGCATCACCCTTCCCACGGCCTTCACACCGATTGCGACTGGCGTGGTGCTCGGTATTGCCCGGGCGGCAGGTGAAACGGCTCCGCTGATCTTCACGGCACTGTTTTCACCCTTCTGGCCGGAAGGCTTGTTCAACCCGATCGCCACGATGTCGGTGTTGATTTTCAACTTCGCGATCATGCCCTACGAGGCCCAAAACGCCCTGGCCTGGGCTGCCTCGTTTGTGTTGGTCCTGATGATCCTCCTAGCCAATCTCTTCGCGCGCTGGGTGGCTCGCTTCACCCGGGTTTAAGTCTCGATCGTTTGTCCTGTTGTTCCTTCACTGCTCGTCATGACTTCCACGCTCACTGCAACCCAAACCTGCCTCAGTCTTGAGGATGTCAGTATCCGCTACTGGAATACCGAAGCGGTGAGGGGTGTTCACCTTGCTGTACCGCGCCACAAGGTTACAGCCTTTATCGGGCCTTCAGGCTGCGGAAAGAGCACCGTTCTGCGCAGTTTGAATCGGATGAACGATCTGATTGAGGGCTGCACCCTGAGCGGGCGCGTTGTCTTTGATGGCCAAGATCTCTACGCCAAAACGGTCGATCCGGTTGAGGTGCGCCGCCGGATCGGGATGGTGTTTCAGAAGCCCAATCCCTTCCCCAAGACCATCTACGACAACATCGCCTTCGGCGCCAGGATCAATGGCTACACCGGCGATATGGATGAGCTGGTGGAGCGCTCCCTGCGCAAGGCGGCACTCTGGGATGAAACCAAGGACAAGCTCTCGGAGAGCGGGTATGCCCTCTCAGGCGGGCAGCAACAGCGCCTCTGCATTGCCCGCACGATTGCGATTGATCCTGAGGTGATCCTGATGGATGAGCCCTGCTCGGCTCTTGATCCCATCTCCACACTGAAGATTGAGGAGATGATTCATGAGCTGAAGAATAGCTACACGATTGTGATCGTCACGCACAACATGCAACAGGCGGTTCGTGTTAGCGATATGACCGGTTTCTTCAACGTGAACACCTTCTCTGATCGTGATGCCAAGGTGGGCTGCCTTGAGGAGTTTGCAGACACGCAAACCATCTTCAACTCGCCTCAGCAGAAGGCTACCCAGGATTATGTCTCCGGTCGCTTTGGTTAATTCCTGTGCATTCTTCGTCTCCCTCTGATCCTGAATCCACTGGACCCCAGCGCCTCGAGGGTGTGGCCTCGCCGATGGAAACGTTCAGCGGCTATCACGGAGCTGATTGGACCCCTGAGCGGCTTCTGTTTCATCAGAACCTCGAACAATTTGCTGATCGTGTGGGCTTGATCGTTGGCCTTCAGGGCAACGGAAAGATCACGCAGGATGCCGCCTACGACGAAATCAAGAAGCTTTGGAGCCTGCTGCGCACCAGCCGATCCAGCCTGTTTGATCTATAGGGTTGAGCCCAGGGCCGTCGCGGCTATACCGAGCACCAGACCGCCCATCAAGATCCACTCCGCCTTCACCCCCAGCTGATGCTGGAGAGTGATCGCAATCAGCACCAGCAGCCACTGGCCCTGCCCCGTTCTCGTGCTGACACTGCGCAGGCTTTCGGCGCTCAAGGCGAGTGCTGCCGCCCCAACCGCGCCCGGGATCGCGGCGCGTACCCCTTCGAGGAAACGCTGCACTCCGCTCTGCTGCCGGAGCGTTTGCAGAACCGGAGCCCCGAGCAGGATGAAGCCAAAGCTCGGAGCGAACATCGCTGCTGTGGCTACAAGAGCGGCCAGCAGAGCGAAGGGGGCGGATCCGCTGCTCCAGCCCGCTTGATAGCCAACGAATGCGCTGGTGAGCACCACCGGCCCCGGTGAGAGTTGGCCGATAGCCACGCCATCAAGGAAGCCTCCACTGCTGAGCCAGCCTTGAGCCAGCACCTGGTTTTCCAGGAGCGGGATGATCACAAACCCTCCTCCGAACACCAACAGACCAGCCTTGAGAAATACGCCGCTGAGATCGAGGAGCAGCTGGATCCGAGGCTCCAGCAGAGGCATGGCTGCGCTGAAGGGCACGCTCCACCAGGGAACGAGCATGGCTTGATGGCTCCTGGCAAGGAGACGTGCAACGCCGCACAGCACCAGCGCCAGAGCGATGGGCACGGCTATCCCGAGCAGGCTCCCTGCAGTGATGACGCCAAAGATCAGCGCACTGCTCCAGCGCTGCCAGGCCTGCTCGAGCCGTTGCAGCCCCGTTAAGGCAAAGGACCAGATCAATGCGGCCACCAGCGGTTGCATCACCAGCGCCAGCTGGGTTGTGCCTGGCAGACCTTGTCCGCGCCGCCAGAGTTCACTGAGCACGAGCACGACGACCAACCCCGGCAGCAGAAAGCAGACCCCGCTGAGCAGGCCACCGAGGGGCCCCTTGCAGAACCAGCCCAGCAGGATCGCCATCTGGCTGGAGCTGGGCCCTGGCAGAACTTCGCAGAGGCCCAGGCCCTCATCAAAGTCGCTCGGATCTACCCAGTGATGGCGCTCGACGATCACGCTTCGCAGCAGGGCGAGATGGGCCTGGGGCCCGCCAAAGCCGACACTGCCCAGCTGCAGAAACACGCGAGCGAGGCTGCTCCAGCTCGGTTCGGCGCTAGAGCGACGACCAGACTTCAATCAGCTCCTCCTGCGCCGCCAGGGGTGAGTCGTTTGGGCGTTGCCGTTGGTAGGTCCCATCGGCCGCGAGCGTCCAGGCGCTCACGTTGTCGTTGGCGTAGAGCTGCAGCAGCCACTCCAGGCGTTCGGCCAGTTTGGGGTCCTTGAGCGGAATCACGGCTTCCACCCGTCGATCGAGATTGCGCGGCATCCAGTCGGCGCTCCCAAGAAAGAGCTCCGGTTGTCCGTCGTTGGCGAACCAGAACAGGCGGGAATGCTCGAGGAGGCGACCGATGATGCTGCGCACCCGAATCGTCTCGCTGATGCCTGGCAGTCCGGGCTTGAGGCAGCAGGCTCCCCGCACCACCAGATCGATCTCGACTCCTGCCTGGGACGCTTCGTAGAGCTTCTGAATGATGGCGGGATCCACCAGGGAATTCATCTTGGCCCTGATCGCTGCGGGGCGTCCGGCGTTGGCGTGTCGGGTCTCCCGTTCGATGCGGGCCATGGTCTGCTCGCGCAGATTGAGGGGTGCCACCAGCAACTGGCGGTAGCTGGTTTGCTTGGAGAATCCCGTGAGGTAGTTGAACAGTTCCACCAGGTCGCGCCCGAGGTCGGCATCACTGCTGAGCACACCCAGGTCGGTGTAGAGGGTTGAGGTTCGCGAGTTGTAGTTGCCGGTTCCCACATGGCAGTAACTCCGTAATTCCCCCTTTTCGCGGCGGATCACCAGGGCAATCTTGGTGTGGGTTTTGAGGCCGATGACTCCGTAGACCACGTGCACACCGGAGCGCTCCAGTTGCCTTGCCCACTGGATGTTGTTGTCTTCATCGAAGCGGGCCTTGAGCTCCACCAGGGCCATCACCTGCTTTCCGTGCTCCGCCGCACGGATTAAGGCGGCAATGATCGGTGAATCCTTGGAGACCCGGTAAAGGGTCATCTTGATGGCGAGCACTGAGGCGTCATCGGCCGCCTGGTTGATGAATTCCTCCACGCTCGTTGAGAACAGATCAAACGGGTGATGCAAGAGCACATCCCCGCGCCGCATCACGGCAAACACACTTTCAAATTGGCCCGGTTTTTGCTCATGGCTTTGAGCCCGTTGCAATCGCTTGGGGGTCTTTCCGAAGAAGGCGGGGTGTTTGAGATGGCGCGCATCGATGCTCTGCAGGCTCATCAGATCGTCGAGCCCGAGGGGCCCTCCGATGCGATAAACGCTTTCGTTCCCCACCTCCATGCCATCCATCAGCTGCTGCAGCACGGCATCGGGCATTTCATCGGAAACCTCCAGCCGCACCACCTCCCCGCCAAGCTTGCGTTTACGCAGGCCCTGCTCCAGGGCTTCCATCAGGTCATCGGCCTCCAGTTCGCGCAACTCCAGGTCGGCGTCGCGGGTGACCCGGAAGAAGTAATGCCCCTCGATCTGCATCCCGGGGAACAGATGCCGCAAGTTGAAGGCAATCAGCTGCTCGAGGGGGGTGCAGATGTGGATGGGGCGCGGCCAGCAGCCCCCGTGCAGCTCTTCAGGGATCTGCACGAAGCGGGGAATGTTTTTCTGGGGGACCTTGATGCGTGCGAACTGTCCTTCAGGGTGGGCCTGATCCCTGACCAACACCGCAATATTGATGCTCAGATTGCTGATGAAGGGGAAGGGGTGGGCCGGGTCAACGGCCAGAGGCGTGAGGATCGGAAAAACGTGCCTGTAGAAGTAACTGTTGGCCCAGTCCTTTTGTTTTCTTGAGAGCTGCTGGTAATCAAGGATTTGAATCTGTGCGTTTGAGAGCTGTTGTTTGAGTTGATATCTGTAGTGGCTTTGCTGTTGCTCCAGTAGAGGACTGAGTTGCTGGCGAATCGCGCTCAGCTGCTCCTCGGGCGTCAGCCCATCCACGCTGGTGGTTCTGATGCCTTCATCGATCTGGGATTGCAGTGAGGCAACCCTGACCATGAAAAACTCGTCGAGGTTGTTGCTGAAGATTGCGCTGAACTTGGCCTGCTCCAGCAGTGGTGTCTCAGGATCCAAAGCGAGGGCGAGAACTCGCTGGTTGAAGGCGATCCAGCTCAGTTCGCGGTTGAGAAACAGGCTCGCGTCCGCCGTGGCCCCCTCCATCACGCTGACCCTGGCTTAGGGCCCAAACGTTATGAATGGGTTATGGACGCTGGATCTGGTGACCTGCTTGACGGATGCGGGGTGTTGATCGGCACCGGATCGCTCTGCGATCTGGGCTGCAATAGGGCCGACCGGAAACGCGTGATGTCATCCCTGCGCTCTGTTCTGTTGCCCTCCCTGTCGTGTCTGGCGATTCAGGGCCTGTGCGTGGTGGCGTTGTCGCAGCTGACGCGTTGGGCGGAGTCACGGCCGTTGATCGATCGGCCGGTTCTTAATTCACTCAAAATCTTTGAAAATCACCTCGCTTCAAGTGAGTCGGTTTAGGCGATTTGGCCTATCGCTCCATCGAATCTGCTGTGTTTAGCCTGTGGGAAGCATGCAGATGTCCATGTCGCGTCAAGCTGTTTCTGCAGACTGTTTCGACTCGCTAGATCCTCAAGATCAGCTCGGATCCTTCCCTGCTCCACTGCCCGCAGCTGAAGCCCGTCCTACATCGCCAGCCCAAGATGATGTGGAGGCCCGCTGGCAGCAGCAGCTGCGGCTGGAGGGATCATCGACGTCCCGTTTGTTCTTCTGACCGCTGCTTGTTTCAGCTTTGGAGATTTCTGCCTATCTGCAGGAGCGCGTTCAGGCCAGTGTGAGCCAAATGGTGGGCCTGCAGGCTGGTGTTCTGGCTGATCAGGATCCTGAGCCTCTGCATCAACTCAGAATTCAGCTCCGCCGCCTGGCGGTTCTGCTGCAGCAGTTTGAGCCTGCGTTGCGCCTGCCCGATGGAGTTTCCGCTGCGCGTGTGGCCAAGATTGGTCGCCGCCTGGGGCTGGCGCGCGACCTCGATGTGCTGCGTGAACGGCTGGAGCTCCGCCTGATGCCCGGCCTGCCGGAGGCGGAGCTCAACGCCCTTAAGCCGATGCGCAAGCAGTTGCGGAGGGAGCGCAAGCTGGCGTTTTCTGAGGTGGTGGAGGATTTGCGCGGCCGCCGTTATCTGAAGTTGCTGGCCCGCCTGCAGGCCTGGTTGCGGGATCCTCAGTTCACGCCGCTGGCATCAGAAGCACTGGAGCCCTGGTTGCCGGAGTTTCACAGTCAGCTGATGGGTGATCTGTTTCTGCTGCCGGGATGGCGCAGCGAGGTGCCTGATGAGCTGCATGCCCTGCGCAAGCGGATCAAGCAGTGCCGCTATGGTCTATCGCTCTCCCCGGCCACCGATGTCGAGCCCTGGCTGGAGCGCCTGAAGCGCTCCCAGCAGTTGCTGGGGGATCTCAACGATCTGGCGTTGTTTCAGCAGGCGCTCGAGGCCGGTGCCCTGGCGAAGGCGGAGCACGCCTGCCCGACGCTGATGGAGGTGCTCAGATCCGAGCGTCAATCCGTGTGGCAACACTGGAGGGTGTCGTCGGAGCAGTGGTTGGCCTTCAGCACGAGGCGGGCTTTTCATCAGGCCCTGCTCGGCTAACCGACCCTTAACCGCCCACCTATCGGACCTTTGCTTCTGCCTGCGTGATGTTCCATACAGTCCGGCGGTCGCACGAGCACATCGGGCCATGGTTTGCACTCCCAGCAGCCCCAACGGATTCCTCGGCAGCCTCGAAGAGAGTTACCAGCGCGATCTGGTTCATTTGACGGCTGGTAGCCGGGTTCCCCTTTTGCGGCACCACATCTGGCTGGTGGCCCGCGGGATGGTCAAGCTCACCTGCATGAATGAGCAGGGTGAGGACGTGGTGCTCGCCCTGGCGGGCCCGAACGAACCGTTTGGTGAGCCCCTCTCCAACCTCGATCTCTACGAGGCCACCACCCTGAGCGATTGCGATCTGCTCTGTCTGCCGATCGCTGAGGCCCGCACCTCACCCCATCTGGCCTACACCCTGATGCAGGCGATGATCGCCCGCACCCGTCAGTCGGAAGCCCTGATTGCCCTGTTGGGCCTGCGGCGCATCGAGGATCGGGTTCGGGGCTTTCTGGAGTTGCTGGCCCAGGAGTATGGCCAGCCCTGCGAATCCGGTCTTCGCCTCAACCTGCGCCTGACCCATCAGGAGATCGCCAGTGCCTTGAGCACCACCCGGGTCACGGTGACTCGTGTTCTGGGCTTGCTTCGCGATGAGGGATGGCTGAAGTGCGATGACCAGCGGCAACTGGTGGTGAGCCACCTGCCCAACCGCTAGGGCCGAGGCAGCAGGAGCTCGAGCACGGCGCCACCCTCTGGGTGGTTCCGTGCCCTGACAAACCCTCCCTGGGAAAGGGCGATCTGTTTCACGATCGCCAGGCCAAGGCCGCTTCCTCCAACGGCATTTCTCGCCCTGGACGGATCTCCCCGGTAGAAGCGCTGGAACATGCGCTCCAGATCGGCCTCGCTGAGACCAGGGCCCAGATCACGCACGGAGATGGAGCACCAGCGTTGCCAGTGTTCCATCGCCACCTCGATGGCGCTCCCTTCGGGGCTGTACCGCAGGGCGTTATCCACCAAGTTGAACAGGGCCTGATGCAACCGGGCAGGATCGACAGCCGCCTGCAGGGCCTGATCGCGCCCCGGTGTCACCTGGATCCCCACATTGCGCTCCTGCGCAAGGCTCTCAAGGGTGTTCCAGACATCGATCAAGACATCCCTGGGGTCCACTGCACCTCGGCCACGGTTCTCATCGACGGGGGTGTTCTCCAGGCGCGACAGGTCAAGCAGATCACTGACCAGCACCTGCAATCTCCCCAGCTCCTTTTGCAGTCGGCCCACCAATACGGCCTGCCGCTCCTTGGCGTTGAGGGCGAGGCTGTCACTAACGAGCCGGAGGGCGGTGATGGGCGTTTTCAGCTCATGAGCCACGTCACTCACCCATTGCGCCTGCTGCTCCAGTTGTTTTTGCAGGGGGGTTCCCTCTTGCAGCAGGAGTGCAACCCAGCCTTCGTGGCCGGGCATCACCCGCAGTTCGAGCTCGATGGCGCCACTGGTCCATTCCCCGCGCTGGGGCAGGGCGCTGTTTCGGGCAAGATCGATCAGGTGGCGAACATCGTCGCTGGGCTCGAGTTCGTCGAGCTGTTGGAGTTGCGGGGTCACGCTCGCCTCCAGCTGCAGCAGGGCCCTGGCTCGTTCATTGATGTTGGCAAGCCCATCGGCCGGGTTGATCACGACCCATCCCTGGGGTGAGGTTTCTATCCATTCGCGCAGCTGCTGATCGGGCATGGTGAACCTGCGCAGGCGGCGGCGGGTTCGCTGTCTGAGGCCTGGCTTGAAGAGCCAGGCGGTCCCTGCACCGAGCCCAAACGCTGTCAGCAGCAACAGGCCAGTGCTGCTCATCGCTCAGCCGAAGCGATAACCAAACCCACGCACGGTGACCAGTTTTTCCGGTTCTGATGGGTTGGTTTCAATCTTTTCGCGCAGCCAGCGGATGTGCACATCCACGGTCTTGCTGTCGCCGATGTAGTCGACACCCCACACCTGCTCGATCAGTTGTTCACGGCTCCACACTCGCTTGGGATGCTGCATGAACAGCTCCAGCAGCTTGAATTCCTTGGGGGAGAGCTTCAGCTCGATGCCATCGCGGCAGGCCCTGCATTCCTTTGGAAACAGCTCGAGATCGTCGATCTCAAAGCGCCCGACCGCAGCGGTTGGGGGCTGGTGGCGTCGGAGCAGGGCCCGGCAACGGGCCACCAATTCACGGATCCCAAAGGGCTTGATCAGGTAGTCGTCGGCCCCCACCTCCAGGCCGAGCACCCGATCTGTTTCTGTATCCCGGGCGCTGACCATCAAGACCAACGGTTGCTGCTCCAGCTCCCGCAGCTTGCGGCAGAGATCCAGCCCGTTGATGCCCGGCAACATCACATCGAGCACGACCAACTCAAAGCTTTCCCGCCTGAGGCGATCCCAGGCGCTCTGTCCGTTGGTGGCCGCGGTGACCTGGAAGCCCTCCATCTCCAGGGCTTCGCAAACGGTGTCGCGGATGGTGTCGTCGTCTTCCACCACCAACAGGCGTGCCGTGGTGGAGGTGGCGAAGGAATCGGTCATCCCTTCAATTCTCTCTGTCGGGGCATGTCGCCTCGGCTACAGCAGGGTTTCCTCAGCTGGCCTGGGGATGGTCCTGATCCAGGTTGCACTGGGTGAGATCAGGGTTCGTGAGGCGTTCGAGCACCTTCTGCAGATCCACCGGCGAGAGCTCCCCGTTGCTGCCCCACTTGAGGCTGGTGCTGGAGGCCGAGTGGCTGGTGGGCGGGATCTGCCCGCCGGACGGATGGTTGCTGGCAGCCATGCCGAACTGTTTGTTCTGAAACCCACACTAGGACCTGCACTGGCTCTTGGGCATGTGATATGCCCAAGAAAAAGCCTCCCGCCAGGGGCGGGAGGCTTGGGGGTGGTGTGGAGTGAACTGTTCGAGGGGTGTGTGAGAAGTGGTTCTGAGGATCAGAACTTGAACTGAGCGGTCAGCGCGCCACCGAAGATGCCGGGGTTGTTGCCAGAGGTGGTCTGGCTGTAGCCGGCACCAGCAGAGCTGGGGTTGCTCAGGTAGAAGAACAGAGGAGTGACAGCAATGTTGTCGCTCACCTGGAACTTGTACCACCACTCCCAGGCGTAGTTGCCGTCGTGGGGGGTGGTGCCGTTGCGGGTGCTGGTCACGAAGGTGGGCTGACCCACAGCCATGCCAGCGGTGTTGCCCTTGGCGAAGGCGTTATCCCACTGCAGACCCACAGTCCAGGACTGGGTGGCGGCGATGTTGCCAGTGGCGAGGTTGCCGGCAATTTTGGTTGCTCCAGTACTGGCGTTGTACTGGGCACCGGTGTTGTTCCGGTCGGTCGCCAGGTAGTTGAGGCTGTTGTAGGCCACCGCCTCGTAGCCCCAGCCACCGCTGATGGAGGGGATCAGGCCATCCTTCTTGGGACGCCAGGCCAGACCGACAGCGAAAGCATTGGTGGAGGCACCGATGTTCTGTTGGCCGCTGTATTCGCAAAGCTGTTTGGCGTCTTTGCCTGCGGCTTGGGTGCCGCGACGCGCCATGGAATCGCCACACTGCTTGTAGTTCCAGCCGAAGGTGGCCTTCCACTGGTTGGCGTTGTAGCCCAGCTGGGTCAGGAAGCTGCCCGCGCTGCGGTCGGTCATGATGCCGCCCGCATTGGGGTCACCACTCTGAGCGTTGGGTGCCACGTAGCTGGTGGAAGCGGTGAAGTAGGGCTTGCCCTTCTTCACTTTCTGCTTGTAGATCAAGCCGCCCAGACCACCGGTCTCTTTGTTGTAGACGCCAGGGGCGCCGAACAGGCGGAAGAAGTCGAGGCCTTCCCAATCGCCGTAGTAGAAGGGCTTGGTGCCCAGGAACTCGGTGTTACGACCGCGAGCGGCGACCACAGCAGTGAACTCTTTGCCAACCGGGAAGCGGTAGTAAAGACGGTCGATACCGACGGTCTGGTTCTGCTTCTCAGTCGCGTAAGCCCGGTCAAGCGCCATCAAGTTGTAGGGCTTGCCGTTGAAGGGGCTTCCTTCAAAATTTCCAGCCCGCAGACGGGTATAGAGCAGGTCTTTGCCCGTGAAGCTGGTGTTGAAGTTCAGGCGCAGGTCGTAGTTAAAGACCGCGGCGCCGTAGTTCTTCTTGATGTAATCAGCGCTTCCAGGGGTTGCACTGTTGCTGCTGCTGGTGCCGCCGGTGGGGGCGATGGCGCCCAGGGCCCAGTAGGTGTCGCCCTGCAGCTTGGTGGTGGTGGAGAACTGGGTCGCTTCCAGCTCGCCCACGCGGGCCTCGAGGCCATCAACGCGGCCACGCAGAACGGCGAGTTCCTTCTCGAACTCCTTCATCAGGCGCTTGAGCTCGTCGGTCACTTCAGTGATCCGGTCGAGGCAAGCGTTCAGCAGGGCGGCCGCTTCATAGCGGGTCATCGCACGGCTGCCGCGGTCGGTGCCGTTGGGGTAGCCGGCCACGCAGCCGTAG
>JAURGL010000060.1 GCA_030833825.1 Vulcanococcus sp. SFB_649D_100_25
CTGCGCCACCGCGACTACCCCCACCTGCAGGGGGTGCAGTTCCACCCAGAGAGTGTGCTGACCCAGAGCGGGCATCAGCTGCTGGGCAACTTCCTGGCCCAGGCTGCAGCGGGCTAGGGTTCGGCCCATCTCCAGCTGCCCCATGGCCCTGCCGATCCGCACCCTGGCTGCCATGGCCGTGGCCCTCCCCCTGGCGGCCAGCGCCAATACCGGGGTGACGATCACCAACTACGGGCACAGTGCCCTGCTGATCCAGGGGGGCGGGGCCACCGTGCTGCTCAATCCCTTCAAGGCGGTGGGTTGCGCCGCCGGCCTGGCGGAACCACGGGTCAGTGCCAACGTGATCCTCGCCAGCAGCCTGCTGCTGGATGAAGGGGCATCGGTGGCCAGCGGACGCCTGCTCAGCAAACCTGGCTCCTACCGCCTGGCGGGCCTGAGCATCGAGGGGATTGCCGCTCCCCACGACCGCTTCGGAGGACGCCGCTTCGGGCAGGCCACCCTCTGGCGCTGGAAGCAGGGAGGCCTGGTGTTCGCCCATCTCGGCGGGACCGCGGCCAAGCTCAGCCCGGAGGATCGGGTCCTGCTCGGGAAGCCTGATGTCTTGATCCTTGGGGTCGGTGGCGGCGCCAAGGTCTACGACGGGGCGGAAGCGGCGGCTGTCGTTCGGGAGCTATCCCCCAAGCGGGTGATTCCCGTGCAGTACGTCAGCGGGAACACCCCGAAGAACTGCGATCAATCCAGTGTGGAGCCGTTCCTGGAGGCGATGAAGGGCACCAGCGTCAAGCGGGTGGGTCGGGTGCTGAGCCTGCCCGGCAAGCTCAAGGACGCAACCCAGATTGATGTGATGCGCTAGGCGCTCAGGCCCTCCAGACGGGCGTAGGCCGCCCAGAACTGGCGCATCTGATCGGTGGTGCCAATGCTGACCCGCAGGGAGCCATCGATCAGCGGCTTGCCGCCCATGGCCCGCACCAGAATTCCCGCCTCCCGCAGGGCAGCATCCAGCTGAGCGGGATCCTGGTTGGGCCAGATCAACAGATAGTTGCCGCCATCGACGTGGTGCCGCACACCGGCTGCCTGGAGCTGCTGCGCCATCCAGGCCCTGGCGCGCATCACCTCAGCGACGTAACCATCCACATAGGCCTGATCCTTGAGGGCGGCGAAGGCGGCTGTCACCGCAAAGCTGTTGATGTCGTAGGGCCCCGTGACGCGGCTGATCCGATCCACCACGGCCTGGTGCCCAATGGCGAAGCCGATGCGCAGACCAGCCAGACCAGCGGTCTTCGCCAGGGAGCGCAGCACCAGCAGGTTGGGGGTGGCGTTGAAATCCGTCAGGGGCATCACGCTGTCACCGGTGAAGGCCTCGTAGAGCTCATCGACGACCACCAGGGTGTTGGGGGCGGAGGCCGCCAGCTCCAGGATCAGCTCCGGCGCCAGCCGAGTACCGGTGGGGTTGTTGGGGTTGCAGATCAGCAGCAGGCGGGGCTGGAGATCCCGCAGACGGTGCTGCAGGGCCTCCAGGGGGAAAGCAAACCGCTCGCCCTCATAAGGCACCGCCTCGATCGCCATCCCCTGCATCTGGGCGCAAGGGGTGTAGTAGCCAAAGGTCGGCGTTGTGGTGAGCAACGTCTCCCCGCGATCGCCATAGGCATGAAACACGGCGTGAATGGCCGCATCGACGCCGTTAAACAGCCCGATTTGCTGCGGATCGAGTGGCAGGCCGAGGTTGGCCACCACCGCCTCCCGCAGACCGTCGTATTCCGGGTAAATGGCGATGTGATCAGCGGGGATCGAGCGCAGCGCCTCCACCACCTTCGGGCTGGGGCCAATCGTGTTTTCGTTGAAATCGAGCCGCAACAGCTGGCGGCGTCCCTCCAGTGGGGCGCTGTAGGCGTGGAGGCTCTCGACCTCGGGTCGAGCCGGTGGCCAGCCTTGCTCCATCACATCCGCTCCAGGGTGGGGATGCCCAGCAGCCCCAGCCCCAGCTTGAGGGTGTCGGCGGTGAGGCGGCAGAGAGCGAGGCGGGAGGAGCGGGCGGGGCCCTCGGCCTTCAGCACGGGCACCTGGTCGTAGAAGCGGTTGAACACCTGGCTGAGCTCAAACAGATAGGTGCAGAGACGATTGGGCAGCAACTCCTCCTCCACTTCGGCGATCACCGCATCGAACTTGAGCAGCTCCCGCACCAGTGCCCATTCCTGAGGCTCACTGAACTGCAGCGGAGCAGTGCTGCCCGCCTCCAGATCACCCCCCTTACGGGCGATCCCGGCAATGCGGACCACGGCGTACAGGAGATAGGGAGCGGTGTTGCCCTGCAGGGCCAGCATCCGATCAAAGCTGAACTGGTAATTGGTGATGCGGTTCTGACTCAGGTCGGCGTACTTCACCGCCGCCAGACCCACGGTGGTGGCCACCTGGGTGATGAAGGCCTCGTCCTCGCTGCGCTCCTCCTCCTGCAGACGCCTCCGCAGATCGGCTTCAGCGCGCTCCACCGCTTCATCGAGCAGATCCCGCAGGCGCACGGTGTCGCCAGCACGGGTCTTGAGCTTCTTGCCGTCCTCCCCCTGCACTAGACCGAAGGGCACGTGCTCGAGGCGTGCCCCATCCGGCAGCCAGCCGGCGCGGCGCGCCACCTGGAAGACACCGGCGAAATGGTTGGCCTGGCCAGCATCGGTCACGTACACAACCCGGCGGGCCCCATCGCCCTGGGGGGCATCCCCGAAGCGATAGCGAATCGCCGCCAGATCAGTGGTGGCGTAGTTGAACCCTCCATCACGCTTCTGAACGATCACTGGCAGAGGTTTGCCGTCCTTGCCACTCACGCCCTCGAGGAACACGCAGCGGGCACCGTCATCCACCACCAACAGGCCGGAGGCATCCAGGTCCTTGACCACACCCTCGAGGTAGGGGTTGTAGAAGGACTCGCCGCGCTCGCTGAGACGAATGTCGAGGCGGTCATAGATCTTCTGGAATTCGCGGCGGCTCTGATCACACAGCAGGCCCCAGGCCTTCAGAGACACCGGATCGCCGCCCTGCAGCTTCACCACCTCCTCGCGGGAGGTGGTCTGGAAAGCCTCGTCCTCATCGAAGCGTTTCTTGGCCTCCCGGTAGAAGGCCACCAGATCACCGAGATCCACCGCGTCAGCGGTGTCCAGGGCTTCCGGGGCCACCTGCTTGAGGTGGGTGATCAGCATCCCGAACTGGGTACCCCAGTCACCGACGTGGTTAAGCCGCAGCACGGGATGGCCGCGAAACTCCAGCACCCGCGCCAGGGAGTCGCCAATGATCGTGGAGCGCAGATGCCCCACGTGCATCTCCTTGGCGATGTTGGGGCTGGAGAAATCCACCACCACAGGAGCGGCCTGCTCCACCGCCGGCACCCCCAGGCGCTGATCGCCCAGCCGCGCCTGGACCTCAGCGGCCAGGCGCTCGGGTTTCAGCGTGAGGTTGATAAAACCCGGTCCAGCAATCTGTGGGTCTTGGCAGAGCTCGGTAAAGGCCGGGTCAGCCTTGAGCTGCTCCACCACCGCTTCGGCGATCTTGCGGGGGGGCTGCCCCAGGGGTTTGGCCAGGGGCAGGGCCCCATTGGCCTGAAAGTCCCCGAATTCAGGCTTGCTGGCAGGCGCCAACTGGGGATCGAAGCCCTGTCCGGAGGCCGCCGCATCTGGGAATGCCCGCTGCATCGCTGCCCGCAGCTGGGTCTCCAGGGATTCAGCGATGCGGAGCATGAAGGAGAGGTGACCTTCTTCAGATCATCCCTCTCCGAGGGAAAAGCGCATGCTGAGGTCCAGCCAGGGCGCACGGGTAATCGGGGCACTGGTGGAGATCAGATCGATCCCCGTGGCGGCATAGGCGCTCAGCTGCTCAGGCTGCACCCCCGATGCCTCCAGCACCACCGGCCCCTGCGCCAGGGCGCGCAGTCGGGGCACCAGCTCCTGCAGGGCAGCGGGGCTGAATTCATCCAGCAGCACCCCATCGGCACCGGCGGCGACCGCAGCCTCAGCCTCAGCGGCGGTCTCCGCCTCAACGATCACCCGGGCCGGCCAGGGGGATGCAGCCCTGACGGCAGCGATGGCAGGGGCGACCCCCCCAGCCCAGGCCAGATGGTTCTCCTTGAGCATCGCGGCGTCATCGAGTCCCAGCCGGTGGTTGACCCCGCCGCCGCAGCGGACCGCGTACTTCTCAAGCACCCGCAGCCCGGGGGTGGTCTTGCGGGTGTCCGCCAGGCGCACCCCACTGCCGGCCAGCTGAGCCACCAGCCCAGCGGTGGCGGTGGCAATCCCGCTTAAGCGCATGGCCAGATTCAGGGCGGTGCGCTCCACCGCCACCAGGGCCGTGGCCGCCCCCTCCAGCTCCAACAACCGCTGACCGGCGCCCACGGGCTGCCCCTCTTGCACCAGCACCTGCACCTGGGCAGCGGGGTCAAGGAAGTGCAGCAACGGTTCGAGCAACACACCGCCGCAGAACACCCCATCGGCCTTGCTGATCCAGTGGGCCCTGGCGCTGCGCCCCTGCAGAGCGGGGGCTGTGAGATCACCGCGGCCGAGGTCTTCCTGAAGCCAAGCCCGCAGCTGCTGCTGCAAGGCCGGCGTGAACGGCAGCGTTGGGGCGTTCATCCCGATGCTCAGCGTGAACCCGCTGTCAGCTTGCCGGGCAGCGAAGCCATCACTGGGGCCACTCGGGCTCCCGCCCCCGTGGCAGCACGTTGAAACGCCGGCGCACCTCCTCCAGGGGTTCGGCGAAGTGATCCCAGGGATTGATGTCGGCGATCAGATCCACGCTGACCTTGGAGCCGTGTTCCATGCCCGCAAACAACCGCTCCACATCCAGGGCCTGACGCTCCCCGGGGATGAAGGGTGTGGCACCGATCCCCAACTCAAATTCAGCGAGGCCAAAGAGCAGCACGTAAAAGGGGTCGAGGCGCTCAAACCCGGCCTGAAACCCGAGCACGGCTCCCTCCTCCTGGGCCGTCGTGCCGTAGCCACCGAGGACATGGCAGCAGTCGTGATGCATCACCGGGGGCGGTGGACCACCCACCTCCCCGGGGAAGCCGAACTGATTGCGATCAATGAAATCGGCGTAAGCCTTGCCGAAGCTCCCGGCTGGGTACTGGCGCAGCACGCGATAGCGCTCCGCCATGGCGGGATCCCCTTTGGCCAGCAGCACCCTGGCCACCCCCATCGCTCCCCGGAGCCCCTCCTGTTGAAGGGTGGTTTTGGCGGCGGAGCCGATGAAGCCACGCCGGGCGATGTCGAGGCGGAGGATCCCGAAACGCTGATCCATCACCTGCCGGAAGGTCTTCACCGGGGCCGGATCCACCTCCAGGGCGTTGGCGGCCAACTGCAACAGCTGCAGCTGGGCCTGGGTGGGCTCGCCGTCGAACAGGGCCACCAGGGTCATGCCCCGCAGGATCCGCTCCCGCCACTGGGGATCGGGGTTCACAGCCCGCACCCGCTCCGCCAGCTCTGCGGGAGTGATCGGAGGCAAGTCGTCGAGCTCGACGCTGATGCGCAAGAGGTGATCGCGAATCCCACGGATGGCAGCCATGGCATGGCCGGAGGGCTCTCCGTCGCAGCGGGCCACGGCCATCAACGCCGCCAACCCCGCCTGACCGATCAGCTGCCGCTGCTCCAGCGGCAGCTCCGTGTGCATGTCGATCACGTTGGCCTGCCGCGGGACCCCACAGGTAGGCCATCCCCAGGGGTCTGTCAGCCCTTACTTGCCGATGCAGAAGCGGGAGAACACCCGATCGAGGACCGCCTCGCTCAAAACACAGCGATCAGAGCCATTGACTGCCGGAGAACTCCAGTGCATCCATCGATGGCCAGACTCCCCAGCCAAACAGGATCCGGTTGAGGCGATCCATGAGTGCAGGCTTGTCTTGCAAGCCCTGGCGGGCAGCCCACTCAGCCTCGTCAACGTCAGCCTCAGGCAGCTCCAAGGCTTCAACCAGACGCCGGTACGCGACGCGTTCGGCCGGATTGATGGGGCTGTCATCTTCATGATTGCTGCTACCTGCAGCCATCTCAAAGGCCAGCTTCAGCAAATAGAGGCGCTCATCGTGGGAGCCCAATTGCCCCACCAGGCGGTCGATATCAGCATCGTGCTGCGCCACCAGCGCGTCTACCGCCTTGACAGGATCCACACCAGGCAAAAGACGGGCTGCAAGGCGGCTGAGCAATTCACGCTCATCATCAGCAAACACCCCGTCCACGCAAGCGACCCAACAGAGCAACCGCAATTGGGCTTGATGTGAGGGACTGAGGCCAGCCAGTGGGTCCGCCATGGAGACGACGTGGAGTGGACCAATTGTCAGACAGGCGGCGGCATGACTTCACTTGCCGATGCAGAAGCGGGAGAACACCCGATCCAGGACCGCCTCGCTGACCTCCTCCCCGGTGATCTCACCCAGGGCGCGCACGGCGGCGCGGAGATCAATGGTCCAGAAGTCCCATGGCAGCTGTTGCTGCGCCGCTTCAAGGCTGGCGCCGAGGCTGGCGGCGGCTGCCGCGGCCAAATCTTGCTGGCGGCGGTTCAGGGCCACCTGCAACCCTTGCTCGCCACCGTGGCCGCAGCTCCGCAGCAGGGCCTCCACCAAGTGATCGTGGCCTGCCCCAGTCAGGGCACTAATGCATAACTGCGCCGGGGCAAGGTCAGCAGCTGCAACCTGATCCGCCTTGTTGGCCACCACAAGGTGGGGGACCTCCGCCGGAATCGAATCGAGCAGCACCTGGTCGGCATCCGTCCAACCCTGGGTCAGATCGAACAGAAGCAGGACGACATCAGCGGATTGCACAGCGGCGCGGCTGCGCTCAATCCCGAGTTGCTCCACCCGGTCCTCGGTGTCGCGAATCCCCGCGGTGTCGAGCAGGGTGAGGGGAACACCCTGGAGCACCAGCTCGCTCTCCACCAGATCGCGGGTAGTGCCGGGAAGATCAGTCACGATCGCCCGATCACTCCGGCTGAGGAGGTTCAGCAGGCTGCTCTTGCCCACATTCGGGCGCCCGAGGATCGCCACCTTGAGTCCATCGCGCAGCAGCTGCCCGCGCTGGCCATCCGCCACCAGTTGCCTGAGCTCGACCTGCACCCGCTGCAGCTCCTCCGCCACAGCAAGGCCATCGAGGGGTGGGAGATCCTCCTCAAAATCCACCCGCGCCTCCAGCTCCGCGAGTTGATCCAGCAGGCGCTCCCGCAGCCCACCGATGCGGTGCTGGAGGCCCCCGTCCAGGCCGGCCATCGCCAACTGCGCGGCCCGGCGGCTTCGGGCCGTGACCAGTTCGCTGATGGCCTCAGCGCGGGTGAGATCAAGGCGTCCGTTCAGGAACGCCCTCTGGCTGAACTCCCCAGGCAGGGCACGCCGCGCCCCCGCTGCAAGGACCAGCTCCAGCACCCGCTGCACACAGATCAATCCCCCATGGCAATGGAGCTCCACCACCGTTTCGCGGGTGAAACTGCGGGGGGCACGCATCAACAGGAGTAAGGCCTCATCCACCCGCTCCCCGCTCGCGGGGTCGCGCACATGGCCGTAGAGCACCCGGTGGCTTTCCCACGGTTGGTCGCCAGGGGCGTCGAAGAGGCTCTGCCCAATCCGTTCTGCATCAGGCCCGGAGATCCGGACGATCGAAACGCTGCCTTCGCCGGCGGCAACGGCCGTAGCTACCGCAGCGATGGTGCCTGAGGACATCCCCCCAGTGTCTCAGCCGCTCTGTGGCCTCAACCGGGAGAAAAGCCTGGGCAGACCATCAAGTCGATGTGACCGCCCGTGGGCTGTCGCCACTCGCGGAACTCCTCCGCCAGGGCGCGATGGGCCTGGGGGGACTGAATCTCCAGATCGATCAGGCGTTGGTGCACGAGATCGAGAGCATCGTCGATGAGTTGAGCAGCCTGTTCGGAGGTCATGGCAACGGCGGCAGCATCAACCCGTCGTAGGCCCTGGCTCCTGTTGCAGCTGTAGTGCAGGCCACCGGAACCGGTTCATGTGGCGAGATCAAAACGGCATCCGCTTGCCCTGAGGCCACAGCGAGCGAGACCCAGCTTCACCGTGCGTCTCGCGCCATGGACGCCTCCACCTGGGCCTCATTCCAGGTGGTTGGGCGCCAGCGCTCCGCCAAGAAGGTGCTGATGGCACTGGCCAATAGAAGCGACAGCAGCAGCTGCGAATCCCCCTGCAGGGTGAAGACAAACAGGGCACAGAAGATCGGGGTCCGGTTGGCTCCAGCGAACAGAGCCGCAGCACCGATGGCCGCCAGCTGCGCACGCGCTTCTGTTGACAGGAAATCCAGGGGGCTGGCCAACAGAGATCCCAGGGTCATGGCGTCATGCATCAGGCCACCTGGTGCCCCTGCGGCAATACTGAGCAGTGAGGCCAGAAAGCGCCACAGCAGCGTGGCCAGGCTGCCTCCCGATTCCCCCTGCAGGGCCTCCGCCAGGGAGAGGGAGCCGTCGTTAAGGCTGAGTCCACCACTGAGCACGGCCAGCGAGGCAAGCAGTGCGGCGACGCTCAGGGCCGTGATCAAGCGTCGCTGCCGCAGGCGTTGGCCAAGCCAGGCGACCAAAGGAATCAACAGACGCACAAACAGCGATCCGATCAGAGCCCCCATCACGGTGATCAGCAGCGCCCAACCCCAGAGCTCAGGGGCGAGGCCTCCCAACTCCAGGCCTGCCAGGCGGGCTGGTTGTCCGAGGCTTGTGGCCACGGTCGCACCGCTGCCCGCCAGGAGCAGGGTTGGCATCACCAGCGGCAGTCCCTTCTCACGGCTGAGCTCCTCCACGCCGTAGGCCACACCCAGCAGCGGTGAGCGAAAGGCCGCCCCAAGACCCGCTGCACCGCCGATGGCTGCCACCAGCGGCAACGGCAACGCAGACCAGGCCCTCAGCTGGGGCCAACGCCGCCGAAAGGCCAACAACAACGAAGCCCCCAGGGCCGCCGAAGGGGATTCCACGCCAACAGTGAATCCAGCCAAATGGGTGAGCACCAGCAACGGGAGCCGCCGGAGCTGGGTACCCAGATCCAGGTGGGCGAGGGGGGCCTGGGCCTCAGGGTTCTGCTGCAACAGCAGGGCCGGCGTCAGACCCCCGCCGCGACCAGGCCCCAAGGGGCCCCAGGCGAGGAGGAGCAGCACAAGGCCGCCTCCGAACACCAGGGATGCGCCCAGCCAAACGGGCGCTGCAGCTTGAAGCCACAGGCGCTGCTGGAGCTGGAAGCCCAGCTCGGAGAGGAGCTGATAAGGCCACTCCACCAGACCCAGCAGTAGCCCAAGCCCGAGCCAGACCAGGAGGGTCAACAGCATCGGCTTAGGAACAGGTCTTCAGACCATGTCCTGCCTGTTTCCAGGCCTTGAAGCAAGGGTTTTGAGATGACAGCGTCAGAGGAACGGAAAGGTCATTGCGTTGGCCATGGATCAGTTGCTGCTGATTGATCCAAGTGCCGGACGCGGGCACAACGGTGCTGCAGCGAGCTGCCTCAGCTCCGGCAGTCGCCGTGATCGTGGGGGTT
>JAURGL010000061.1 GCA_030833825.1 Vulcanococcus sp. SFB_649D_100_25
GGGGCTGGCGTCAGTCCAGCGGCACAGCGAGGCCCCATAGAGTTAGTGACCCCCGTGCCCGTCGCCGTGGATACCCGCGCGTTCAAGCGATCCCTGCACCATTCGGATCGCTACAACCGCCGCGGCTTCGGCCTGGGCGATGAGGTGGCCGGCAGCCTTGAGCAGGCCTACCAGAGCAATCTGATCGCCAACCTGCGGGAGAACGGCTATCAGCTCAGCCATGGCCGCCTGAACGTGAAGCTGGCCGAGGCCTTCGGCTTCTGCTGGGGTGTGGAGCGGGCCGTAGCCATGGCCTACGAAACAAGGCGCCACTACCCCACCGAGCGGATCTGGATCACCAACGAGATCATCCACAACCCCTCGGTGAACGATCATCTGCGCGAGATGAACGTCCTGTTCATCCCGGTGGAGAAGGGCGTCAAGGACTTCTCGGGGATTGCCAGC
Source organism: Vulcanococcus sp. SFB_649D_100_25 (assembly GCA_030833825.1). Classification (GTDB taxonomy): domain Bacteria; phylum Cyanobacteriota; class Cyanobacteriia; order PCC-6307; family Cyanobiaceae; genus Vulcanococcus. The sequence goes on from JAURGL010000061.1 coordinate 445, forward strand.
GGTGATGTGGTGATCCTGCCGGCCTTCGGAGCCACCGTGCAGGAAATGCAGCTGCTCAACGAGCGCGGTTGCCACATCGTGGACACCACCTGCCCCTGGGTCTCCAAGGTGTGGAACACCGTGGAGAAACACAAGAAGCACGACATCACCTCGATCATTCACGGCAAGGTCAAGCACGAGGAGACGCTTGCCACGAGCTCCTTCGCCGGGACCTACCTGGTGGTGCTCGACCTGGCGGAAGCGCAGCTGGTGTGTGACTACATCCTCGGCAAGGGGGACCGAGAGGCCTTCATGAGTCGCTTCGCCAAAGCCTGCTCACCGGGCTTTGATCCCGACCGGGACCTGATCCGCGTGGGCGTGGCCAACCAGACCACGATGCTCAAGAGCGAAACCGAGGAGATCGGCCGCCTGTTTGAGCGCACGATGCTGCAACGGTTTGGGCCCACTGAGCTCAACGACCACTTCCTCGCCTTCAACACCATCTGCGACGCCACCCAGGAACGGCAGGACGCGATGTTCGCCCTGGTGGATGAACCCCTCGATCTGATGGTGGTCATCGGTGGGTACAACTCCTCCAACACCACCCACCTCCAGGAAATCGCCATCAGCAGGGGCATTCGCTCGTTCCACATCGACACCCCTGAGCGGATTGGCCCTGGCAACCGCATCGAGCACAAACCGCTTGGCTCCGACCTGCAGGTGGTGGAGCCGTTCCTGCCGGAAGGACCGCTGCGGGTTGGCATCACTTCAGGCGCCTCAACCCCCGACCGGGTTGTCGAGGATGTGATCAGCCGCCTGATCGATCTCGCTGACGCGTAATCCAGGCGCCTGAGCCAGCTGTCACAGACGCTGCAGAGACGCCCCACCGACGGGCTTTACATTGATTCATCACCTCCATTCCAAGGCCAGGGCGAGCCATCTGCATTGACCTCATCGGTGACCACCCCCTTCGCTGAGGTCGATTCCGACGACCTACCCCTGCGACGCAGCAGCGATGGTCGCGTGCGCTGCTACAGCAGCCACTTCGCCGATCTGATGGAGATGCGCGCCCCCGCTCGTTCGGTTGCGGCCTACCTGGATCGTCACGACGGCTGGTTCAGGCGCTGTGCCTCCCCCATGCAGGTGGAGTCCCTCGGGGCCAATGGCTACGTCCTAACCCTGGGACGCTTTGGCAATTTCGGCTTTGAGGTGGAGCCCACAATCGGCCTCGAGCTGCTCCCACAAAGCCAAGGGATCTACCGGATCTGCACCGTCCCCCCCGAGCAGTTCCTGCCGGGGCTGCGGGACCTCTACGACGTGGAATTCAACGCAGCCCTGCGTCTTGAAGAACAGAACGCAGAGGTGCCCTGCACTGAGGTGCGCTGGGAGTTAGATCTGAGTGTCTGGATCAAGCTGCCTGCCGTGATTGGCCTCTTGCCCGAGAGCCTGGTGCAAAGCAGCGGGGATCACCTGCTCCGCCAGATCGTGCGCCAGATCTCACGGCGCCTCACCTGGAAGGTGCAGGAAGACTTCCACGCCACCAACGGGTTGGAATGCCCGCCTCGCCGGCGGGCCCAGTTCTGAACAGAAGACCCCTCAGGCGGGGCGGTTTTCCCAGATCTTGTTGAGAATCTGCATGCCGCTCACGGCCTGCCAGAGGAACAGGGTGAACACGCCCATGTTCAGCATCACGTGCAGCTTGCGCGCAATCAAATTGCCCTGCTGCATCAACGGAGAGAGGGCTGCAGCAAGGGCCAGACCCGAGGTCATGGCGATACCCACCAGCAGGTGGGGCCCCACGAACAGCTTGCCGTTGTTCAGATAGGTGACCGCCATCCCGCCGAAGGTGCCCAGCACCATCACCGCCAGCACGGCACTGCCATAGAGGTAATGACGCTTGGCGAATTGCCCTTTGATCAGGGTTTTGCGCGCTTCAGCGTCAGCGGTACGGGTCTTCTTGGCCTTGATGCCCAGAAACATCGCGTAGCCGCTGAGGCCCAGAAGGCCCCACATGGCCAGCGGATGCAGGAAGTTGAGGTTGAAGGCGAGGGCTTCCGGCATGGAGCGCTGGCTTTGGTGGTGGAAGGCGCGACGCTAAATCAGTGCAGGAAATGGCGGCGGCCCGTCACGACCATCGCCAGGCCCAGCTCATCGCAGGCCGCGATCGAATCGGCGTCGCGCACACTGCCGCCGGGCTGAATCACGGCGGTGATGCCGTATTGCGCCGCCAGGCGCACCGTGTCGTCAAAGGGGAAGAAACCATCGCTGGCCAGCACCGCTCCCCTGGCCTTAGCCCCGGCGGTCTCCAGAGCAATTCGGGCTGAACCCACCCGATTCATCTGCCCGGCGCCGATCCCCAGGCTTTGTCCACCCTTCGCGACCGTGATCGCGTTGGAGCGCACGTGACGCACAAGGCGCCAGCAGAAGGCGAGATCCTCCAGCTCCTCGGGGCTGGGCTGACGCTGAGAGACCACCTGCCAGATGGTTTCATCGACGGGCTGATCATCAAGGTCCTGGGCAAGCACCCCACCGAGGACGCTGCGCAGTTGTTGACGGCTGGCCCGCTCGATCGCCTCAGGTGCCAGCTCGAGCAGACGCAGGTTGGCCTTGGCCGCCAGGAGCTCCCGGGCCGCAGGCTCAAAGGCCGGAGCGACAACGCACTCCAGGAACAGGCTGGTGAGATGGGCAGCAGTCGCGGCATCCACAGTGCCGTTGATCGCAACGATGCCGCCAAAGGCGGAGAGGCGATCTGCAGCGAGGGCCCGCTCGATGGCATTGGCGCTGCCGCTGCCGGTGGCCACCCCACAGGGATTGGTGTGCTTCACGACCACGGCGGCGGGCTTGAAGGCATTGCCTCCAGCCGCTTGCCCCCCGTAGCCGAACTCCCGCACGGTGGCCAGGGCGGCTTCGAGATCGAGGATGTTGTTGTAACTGAGCTCCTTGCCTTGCAGCTGCGCAGCGGCGCCGAGTCCAGCGCCGGGCTGGGCGTACCAGGTGGCGCTCTGGTGGGGGTTCTCGCCGTAGCGGAGGCTCTGGCGGGCGGGCAGGCTCAAGGTCAGGTCCGATGCGAGGTCCTGCTGGAGCTGGGATGCCAGCCAAGTGCTGATCGCCGTGTCGTACTCCGCGGTGTGGCTAAAGGCCTCGAGGGCGAGCTGCCGGCGCAGCTCAGGCTTGATCCCACCGGCCGCCAGAGCCTCCAGGAAGGCGGGGTACTGGCTGGGGCTGGTAAGCACCGCCACATCCGCATGGTTCTTGGCCGCCGCGCGCACCATCGCCGGCCCGCCGATGTCGATGTTCTCGATCGCCGCATCCCAACTGACATCTGGGCGGGCGATAGTCTCCCGGAAGGGGTAAAGATTCACCACCACCACATCGATCGGCGCAATGCCCTGGGCGTCCAGATCGGCTTGGTGAGAAGGCTCGGAGCGCTTGGCGAGAATGCCCCCATGGATGCGGGGATGCAGGGTCTTCACGCGCCCCCCGAGGATCTCCGGGGCTCCGGTGTGCTCCGCCACCTTGGTCACCGGCAGCCCTGCGGCCGCCAGCGCCGAGGCCGTGCCACCGCTGGAAATCAACTGATATCCCGCCGCCAAGAGCCCCTGGGCCAAGGGCACCAGACCCTCCTTATTGGACACGCTGAGCAGGGCCGTGGGCGCCATGGCTGTTGAGTGGGCAGCTGAAGATCCAACCTACGCAGCAGCAGCTCCAGCGCCCGCCCATGTCCAGCAGCCCCGATCTCCTTAGCCTTGGTCCCGCCGATGCCACGCAACGGCTGGTGCTCCTACACGGCTGGGGAGCCGATGCCGACGATCTCCTCGATCTGGGGGAACTGTTGGTGGGTCCGAGCGTGAACGTGGTGGCCCTGCGGGCCCCCGAACCTCATCCCTTCGGCACAGGCCGCCAGTGGTACGGCCTACAACCGATCAACTGGGATGCCCTGCCTGCGGCCCAAAGCGCCCTGACGCAACGTCTCCAAGCCCTTGGCGACAGCGTGCCCCTTGGGCACACGGTGCTGCTGGGCTTCTCCCAGGGAGCGGCGATGGCCCTGGATGTGGGCAGCCGTCTGCCCCTGGCGGGCATTGCCGCCTGCAGTGGCTATCCCCACCAGGGCTGGCAAGGGCAGAGCGGCATGCCCCCGGTGCTCCTGACCCACGGCCGACGCGACCCGGTGGTGCCCTTCGCCGCAAGCGAAGAGATCCTCAGGCTGGTGCGGGCAGCGGGATCGGAGGCAGAGCTGCTGCCCTTTGAAGGGGACCACGGCATCGACGCCTCGGTTCTGCCGCAGATCAAGGCCTTCGTGCAGCAGTGCCTGGGCATGAGCTGATGGCCGAAAAACACCATCAAAAAGCCGGCTGCCTTACAGGAGCCGGCTGGTCATGTGAAAGGCCCTCAAGAAAGGGCCTTAGCAATCACCGCTTCAAACGAAGGCGTACTCGTACTCTTCCATTTCTTCCCAGTCATCAGCCGCGAGGGCCTCAAGACCAGCAAAGAGGTTCTCTTCACCGATGCGATCGACAATCTCGCGAAGGGAGGGGAACAGGAAGTGGTTTTCCTCGGCGTACTGAGCGCTGAAGAGTCCCTTCTCGCCCCAGAAGAAGCGATCGGTGGTGTGCTCATTGCGGCGCACATTCACCAGGGCGGGAGGAATGATCGCGCTCTCTGCGATGAAACGACGAGCAGCGGTCACCGGCTTGTAATCACCGGTTTCGATGTTGTGCGTAGTCACGTGGGCGAGAACCCGCTGACCCGCTAGGCGGCGGCGGCTGACGCGCTTGCGCTTCTTTGACATGAGGGGGAAACCCCGAAGGGCGGTGGGGACGAAGAAAGCAGGACGTGAGGTACGTCCTCAGCAACGCCCAAACGTCTGACAGCCCAGACCGAGAACGACGCCGACGAAGGCCTGCATCCAGCAGAGGAGACAACACCACTGCTGTAGCCTCGATGCAAAGAAGATGCAACCGAGACCTGAGGGCCTACGCCGCGCCGCCCCCATCGGGCCGCGAGGTATTGGTCGATACTCAAAATCTTAAGACTTTTTCTCGGATCTGAATCACTTCAGCGGCAAATTGTCCGCAGTCAACCGTTGCGAATGATGAAGCCGCCGGTCAGATGCAAGTCTCAGAGCGGTTTTTAGCCCTGCTGGGGCAACAGCTTGCCCAATTCACAGATCGTCCCGATCTCCGATCGCTGGTGGTCTATGTCGCCCTGCCCAGCGACAGCGGCGAGCCCTCCCTCCTGGCCATCGGCCACTGGCCCTCAGGCCTAGCCCTCCCCAGCAACCGCCCTGATGCCAGTCCCCCCTCCGACGAAGACACCCGTCGCTGGCTGGCCCTTCGTGATGGCTCGCTCCTGCTGGGAGCCCTGAGGATCGACAGCCAGTGCTGGCCCTGGCCGCATGACCTGAAGCAACGGCTTGAGGCCACGGCCCAATGCCTCACAGAGGCGTTAAAGCTTGACCTGGAGCAGCAGCGCCTCGGCCGGCAGCTGGCACTGCGGGACGATCAGCTCAAGCTGCTGGTCCACCAGCTGCGCAACCCACTGGCCGCCCTCCGGACCTTTGCCCAGTTGTTGCGTAGGCGCCTCGACGGAGACAGTTCCAACCAGGACCTAGTGGACAACCTGCTGGTGGAGCAACAACAGCTCAACCGCTATGTCGATGCGATTGATCAACTGACTCAGACCCCCGCTCTGCCCGCCAGCGCCGCAACCCTGCAGCCCCTGCTGTTGCCACCGGCCCTCAGTAGCAGGACTCTGCAACCGCTGCCCCAAGTGCTCGAGCCCCTGCTGGAGCGCGCCGCCGCGACGGCCTCGCTGCAACAGAGGCCGTGGCACCCGCCCAAGCTGATGCCGGATCGCAACTGCCCGGCCGCCGTCGTCTCTGAGATCCTGGCGAACCTTCTGGAGAACGCCTTCCGCTACAGCCAGGCGGGAGGTCCGATCGGGCTGCACTGCTGCGCAGACCCCCAACAGATCGCCCTGACGATCTGGGATGGCGGACCGGCCATCCCGCTCGAAGAGCGCGAAACGATCTTTGCCAAGGGGGTACGCGGCAGCACGGGGCAGTCCCTGGCGGGCAGTGGCCTGGGACTGGCGCTAGCGCGGGATCTAGCTGAAAAGGCAGGCGGCCGGCTGGAGCTGATCGTTCCTGCGGCTCAGATCGATCCCAGCTTGAGTGGCTCAGGCAATGGCTTTCGGCTCACGCTCCCAAGCGCAGCAACAGACCGAGCAGCAGAAGGCTCCAGCTGACGCTCCACTCCAGACAAGCCCCGTAACTGTCACCGCTGTGGCCGCCCAACCGGCGCCCCAGCCACAGCGGCAGCAAGGCCGCGGGCAAGGCCCCCAACCAGCCCAGCCACCACCAGGGAGCGGCCCCAAGCCCCAGCTGCAGGCCACTCAAGCCAGCCACCAACACCAGAGCAGGGCTGAACTCCCGCAGCCACCCCTGCCAGTGATGACGATGGAAGGCAGCGCTGCCCTCCTGATCACGCAGATAGGGGAACGCCGCCATGGCCACCAGCGGCGAGACCCGACCCCAGATGGCTGCCCAGAGCAGTGCCCAGGGGGCTTGAGCGTGCAGCAGTCCCAAGCCCGCCACCTGCAGAAGGGTCGCCACCAACAGAGCCTGCACCCCGCTGGCTCCCACGCGGCTGTCATCCATCGCCGCCAGGCGCCGCTCTGGCGGAGCCGCCAAGCCATCGGCGGTGTCCATCAGGCCATCGAGGTGCAGGCCCCCGCTCAGGCTCCAACCGAGGGCCAGCACCAGTGGAATCTGCACCCAGAGGCCCGCGGGCTCGAGCAGCACCCAGAGCAGAGCCTGAAGCGCCCCCAGCACCAGACCAACCCAGGGGGCGAAACGGGCGATGCGCTGAAACCGAGGTGTGATCGAGCGCGGGAGCGGAAAGACGCTGTAGAAAATCCAGGCCCCTGCCAAATCCCTCAGCCAGCTCAGGCGATGACGGGCCATGCAGGCGGCCAGCAACGATGGGGCATGCCGATCCTGCCGCCTCGATGAGCTTCAGCTTCGAGATCACGGCCCGCTGCGAGCGCACCAGGGCCCGCTGCGGCTGCTTCCACACCCCCCACGGCGTGGTGCACACACCGCGCTTCATGCCGGTGGGCACTCTGGCCACGGTGAAGGGCGTCACCCCGGCCCAGCTGAAGGCCACGGGCGCCGAGATGGTCCTCTCCAACACCTTCCACCTGCACCTGCAGCCGGGCGAGCAGATCGTGGCCGACGGCGGCGGTCTGCACCGCTTCATGGCCTGGGACGGCCCGATGCTCACCGATTCCGGGGGCTTTCAGGTGTTCAGCCTCGGGGACATCAACACGATCAACGACCGGGGCGTGGTGTTCCGCTCCCCCAGGGACGGCGCCCGCATCGACCTCACCCCCGAGCGCTCGATGGCGATCCAAATGGCCCTGGGCGCCGATGTGGCGATGGCCTTCGATCAATGCCCGCCCTATCCGGCCACCGAAGCCGATGTGGCCGCCGCCTGCCGCCGCACCCACGCTTGGCTGGAGCGCTGCATCACCAGCCACACCAAAGCCGATCAGGCCCTATTCGGCATCGTGCAAGGGGGCTGCTTCCCGCACCTGCGGGAGGAGTCGGCGCGGGTGGTGAGCTCGATGGGTCTGCCGGGCATCGCCGTGGGCGGTGTGAGCGTGGGCGAGCCCGCTGAGGAGATGCACCGGATCGTGCGTCAGGTGGGGCCGCTGCTCCCAGACGACAAGCCCCACTACCTGATGGGTGTGGGGACCCTGCCGGAGATGGCGATCGCCGTGGCCAACGGCTTCGATCTATTCGACTGTGTGCTCCCCACGCGCCTGGGGCGCCATGGCGCGGCCTTGGTGGGCGGTGAGCGCTGGAACCTCAAGAACGCCCGCTTCCGCCACGACCACACCCCCCTTGACCCCAGCTGCCCCTGTCCCGCCTGCACGGTGCACAGCCGCGCCTACCTGCACCACCTGATCAAGACCGATGAACTGCTGGGCAAGATCCTGCTCAGCCTGCACAACATCACCCAGCTGGTGCGCTTCAGCAGCGCCATGGCCCAGGCAATTCGTGACGGCTGTTTTTCAGAGGATTTCGCTCCATGGAACGCGGACTCCCCGGCCGCCCACACGTGGTAGCTTCCGTCTCTAGCCAACGAACATTCCGGGATGGCCGCCTACGCCCTGCAGACCCTGGCCCAGCTGCCCGAGGCCTATCAGGCCTTCGGCCCTCTGGTGGACATCCTGCCGATCATTCCTCTGTTCTTCCTCCTGCTGGCCTTTGTCTGGCAAGCCTCCGTGGGCTTCCGCTAAGCAGCTTTGGTTGAGTCAAGCGGTGGGGGTCTACGGGCCTCCACCGCTTTTTTGTGCCTAGCCGCGGCGCAGCACAGCCCAGGCGAACTCCGGCAGCGCCAGCATCCGCCGCCAACGGCTCGGCTCCTGGATCAAGCGATACAACCACTCGATCTGCAACCGGCTCATCCACTGGGGAGCCCGTTGCTTGGTCCCTGACCACACGTCAAAGCTGCCGCCCACCCCCATCCATAAACCGGGCTGCCCCTGATGCATCCGCTGGATCCAGGTCTCCTGGCGCGGCACCCCCAAAGCCACCAGCACCAAATCAGGTTGCGCCCCGCGCAGTTGCTGCTCGAGGCCAGGCCACTGCGCAGGACTCTGATAGCCGTGCAGGGTGAACTCCAGATTCAGGCCAGGGATCTCAGCGGACAGCCGGGTTGAAACCAAAGCCATCACCTCCGGGCTCGCCCCCACCAACGCCACGCGCCAACCGAGGCGGGCGGCCTGCTCCAGTAGGGCACGGGCCAACTCGATCCCAGGGCTGCGCCGCACCCGATAGCCCCGACGTTTGAGGGCCCAGACCACGCCCGCCCCATCAGGAATCACCAGGTCGGCAGCGGCGATGGCCGACCCCAGTTCCGGATTGGCCAGGG
>JAURGL010000062.1 GCA_030833825.1 Vulcanococcus sp. SFB_649D_100_25
ATCGCCGCGACATCACCGTTCCCGAAATCCACCGGACCGGCACCTACAAGGTCCAGGTCAAGCTCCACAGCGAAGTCACCGCTGAGATCAACCTGGAAGTGGTGAGCCACTGAGTCCAGGGCTAAGTGGCCTGGGCGAACCCAACGGTTCCCGCCACAATGAGCAACCCCCTCGCCGTCAGGCCCAAGCGGGACTGACGGTTTTTTCTTGTTGAACGCAGCCCTACAGCAGCCATGGTGAGCGTCCCCCTGAGCAACAGCGAAGCCGAGGGCCGCGAAGACAGGGCGGCGCCACGGGGGCGACCACGCAACGACGCCAGCTTCGAGGCGATGCCCGATGGCGTCCCCCCTCAGAACCTGGAGGCGGAGGAGGCTGTGCTCGGCGGGATCCTGCTGGACCCCGATGCCATTGGGCGGGTGGCGGATGTGCTGCAGCCGGAAGCGTTCTATCTCTCGGCCCACCGGGAGATCTACCGAACCGCCCTGATGCTCCACAGCCAGGGCAAACCCACCGATCTGACGGCCATGACCGCCTGGCTGGCGGACACCGGGGCCCTGGAGAAGGTGGGGGGCAGCAGCCGACTGGTGGAGCTGGTGGAGCGCACCCTCTCCACGGCCTCCATCGACCAGGTGGCGCGCCTGGTGATGGACAAGTTCCTGCGCCGCCAGCTGATCCGCTCCGGCAACGAGGTGATCCAGCTGGGCTTCGATCAGAGCAAGCCCATGGAGCAGGTGCTCGACGAGGCGGAGCAAAAGATCTTTGCGATCAGCCAGGAGAAACCGAGCACCGGCCTCACCCCCACCGCTGAGATCCTCACCGCCACCTTCAATGAGATCGAGAGCCGCTCCCTGGGGACGGCGGTCGCTGGTATCCCGGTGAACTTCTACGACCTGGATGCCATGACCCAGGGCCTGCAGAGGAGCGATCTGATCATCATTGCCGGGCGCCCGGCCATGGGCAAAACGGCGATCACGCTCAACCTGGCCAAGAACGTGGCCCAGCTCCACAACCTGCCGGTGTGCGTCTTCTCCCTGGAGATGAGCAAGGAGCAGCTCACCTATCGCCTGCTGGCCATGGAGGTGGGCATCGAGAGCGGCCGCCTGCGGACCGGCCGGCTCAATCCTGATGAGTGGCCCCTGCTGGGCCAGGGCATCAGCACCCTCGGGCAGATGCCGATCTTCATCGACGACAAGCCCAATGCGGGAGTCCTGGAGATGCGCTCGCTCTGCCGCCGGCTGATGGCCGAATCGGGGCAGGAGCTGGGGCTGGTGGTGATCGACTACCTGCAGCTGATGGAAGGCAGTGGCTCCGACAACCGGGTGCAGGAGCTCTCCCGCATCACCCGGGGCCTCAAGCAGATGGCCCGCGAACTGAACGTTCCGGTGATCGCCCTCTCCCAGCTCAGTCGGGGGGTGGAATCACGCACCAACAAGCGCCCGATGCTCTCGGACCTCCGGGAATCGGGTTCGATCGAGCAGGACGCCGACCTGGTGCTGATGATCTACCGGGACGAGTACTACAACCCGGACACCCCCGATCGCGGCATCACCGAGATCATCGTGACCAAGCACCGGAACGGCCCTGTCGGGACGGTGAAACTGCTGTTCGAGCCCCAGTTCACCCGCTTCCGCAATCTGGCGGCGCCGTAGCGTCAAGGGATGGTCTCCAGCGGTCACGCCCCGATCGAGCACTTCGACGTGATCGTCGTTGGGGGCGGCCATGCGGGCTGCGAAGCGGCGATCACAGCGGCCCGGCTGGGGTGCTCCACTGCGCTGTTTTCACTCAACCTCGATCGCATCGCCTGGCAGCCCTGCAACCCGGCGGTCGGCGGGCCCGCCAAAAGCCAGCTGGTGCATGAGGTGGATGCACTCGGCGGCGTGATCGGCCGCCTGGCGGACGCCACCGCCCTGCAAAAACGCGTCCTCAACGCCAGCCGCGGCCCAGCGGTCTGGGCCCTGCGGGCGCAAACCGACAAACGCCAGTACTCCCGGCAGATGCTGCAGTTGCTGCAGCACACCCCCAACCTGGCCCTCCGCGAAGCGATGGTGACGGGCCTCGAGGTGGAGGACGACCGGGTGATGGGCGTACGCACCTACTTCGGGAGCACCTACGGGGCCGGCGCCGTGATCCTCACCGCCGGGACCTTCCTGGGCGGACAGATCTGGGTGGGGAACCAGTCGATGTCGGCGGGCCGCGCCGGCGAGCAGGCGGCTGAGGGACTGACCGAAGCGCTGGAGGGCCTGGGCTTCCAGATGGGTCGCCTCAAGACCGGCACTCCGGCCCGGGTGGACCGGCGCAGCATTGCCCTCGACCGCTTGGAGGAGCAACCCAGCGACGCGGCTGATCGCTACTTCTCCTTCGATCCCACCAGCTGGGTCAGCGGTGAGCAGATGAGTTGCCACATCACCCGCACCACCGCCGCCACCCATCAACTGATCCGAGACAACCTGCACCTCACCCCCATCTACGGGGGCTTCATCGACAGCAAGGGGCCGCGCTACTGCCCCTCGATTGAGGACAAGATCGTCCGCTTCGCCGACAAGGACAGCCACCAGATCTTCCTGGAGCCCGAGGGGCGCGACACCCCTGAGATCTACGTCCAGGGCTTCTCCACCGGTCTGCCGGAGCGGCTGCAACTCGAGCTGCTGCGCACCCTCCCCGGCCTGGAGCAGTGCGTGATGCTGCGGCCCGCCTACGCCGTGGACTACGACTACCTGCCTGCGACCCAGCTCAAACCCTCCCTGGAAACCAAGCGGGTGCAGGGGTTGTACTCCGCCGGGCAGCTCAACGGCACCACCGGCTACGAGGAGGCCGCCGCCCAGGGCCTGGTGGCGGGCCTGAACGCCGTGCGCCAACTGCGCGGCGAGTCCCCGGTGCACTTCCCCCGGGAGGGCAGCTACATCGGGACGATGATCGATGACCTGATCACCAAGGATCTGCGGGAGCCCTACCGGGTGCTCACCAGCCGCAGCGAATACCGCCTGGTGCTCCGGAGCGACAACGCCGATCGGCGTCTCACCCCCATGGGGCGGGAGCTGGGACTGATCGATGATCGCCGCTGGGGGATCTACACCCGCAAACAGGAGGCGATCGCCGCCGAGAAGCAGCGCCTGGAATCGGTGCGCCTCAAGGTGAGCGATCCGGCCGCCGATGCGGTGGTCCAGCAAACCGGTGCCCCGATCAAGGGTTCGATCACCTTGGCTGATCTGCTGCGTCGTCCGGGCTTTCACAGCGGCGATCTGGTGAGCCATGGCCTGGCGGACGCCGACCTTCCCCTCGACGTCCTCGAGGGCGCGGAGATCGACATCAAGTACAGCGGCTACCTGGCCCGCCAACAGCAGCAGATCGACCAGGTCAAGAAGCAGGAGCACAAAGCCATCCCCACCGGGATCGACTACGCCGCCATCGGGACCCTCTCGCGGGAAGCCCGCGAGAAGCTGGCGGCGGTGCAGCCCGTGAACCTTGGCCAGGCTTCACGGGTGCCCGGGGTGAGCCCCGCCGATGTGACCGCCCTGATGCTGTGGCTGGAGTTGCAGAGCCGCCGCGAAGGCCAGCTCGTCAAGGCCAGCGAAGATCGTTAGGGTTCCGCCAAAGCGCCAGAACGGTTGAGCCGCCCCCGCTCGAGCAACACCTCCAGGGCCTACTGGGAACTGCGGGCCGAGCAGGTGATGGATCGCGTCTTCCAAGGCAACCGGCCCAGTTCGGAACCCCGCCCTGAAGCCGGGCTCGACCCGATCGAGGTGCGGGTGCATGAGGCATCCCAGCCCCTGAAGGCGCTCAGCCCGAGGCCCTGGCAACTGGCCCTCGGGGGCATCCTGCTGGCGGGGCTCGGCAGCAGCGCCGGGCTCTGGGGGGCCTGGCAGAGCGCCCAACGGGACCTGCGCCAAGAACGGAATCTGCGACTGCTGGAGGGGATCCGCAGCCTGGGGGACAGCCCCGGCAAGGAGTCCGCCGATCCCAGCACTCCTCCCGCTCCTCCCGACGAGGCCTGGATCGAGCAACTGCCTCCCTTGAGCGTCCCCCTGCACGGGACCTTGCCTGCCCAGACCTCGGCCCCGCTGGCGGCACCGCTTGCGGGGCCGGGCCAACCGGAGGGCTCCGACATGCCGGTCCTCCTCGGGGTGGTGCAAATCCCCGGCAAACCGGGATCAGCCATCTTCCAGATCGGCAGCAGTTCCACCAACGCCCTGGTGGGCGAAAGCATCGGCAGCAGCGGTTGGAGGCTGATCTCAGCCCAGGCTGATGCTGCGGTGATCGAACGCGCCGGGCAGCGCCGGCGCGTCAACATCAGCAGTGGTTTGTGACGAGCTGGTGAGCGATCCAAGCGCTGCAGCACGCCTGTGGCCATCACCTTCCCCGCTGTGGCAGGCCGCCCCGGAGGACGTGGCGGTGGGGGTCTGCGGCCATGGCGATCCCCTCACCCCCCGACTGAGCGGACCCTGGCGGCTGCTGCTCCTCGGGGATGGCAGCCCCACCCGGCATCTGCAGTCCCTCACCGGTCGCCCCGTGCAGGTGGATGTGATTGCGATGGAGGCCGACCATCAGACCGATGCGGAAGCCCCGCCGGAGGTGGAGGAACTGGATCGCCCCCTGGTGCGCCGGCAGGTCTGGTTACGGTGCGGGGATCAGACCCTGGCCTGGGCTGAGAGCTGGTGGAATCAGCAACAGGCCGAGCAGCACCTGCAGGAACGCAACCAGCCGATCTGGACCAGCCTGACCGCCAACCGCGCCGAGCTCTATCGGGAGGTGGATGGCCTGGCGCTCGTGGACGCACCCTGGCTGGAGCAAGGCTTTCAGCGCAGCGGGCCCTATTGGAGCCGGCACTACCGTTTTTTTCGCGGCGGCCGGGAACTCACCGTGATCCGAGAAGTGTTCTCGCCCTTGCTGGAGCACTGGCTCGGGCCGCCAAACACATAACTTCATTGCGATTTACAACAGAAGCTACGAGTTAACACAAAAAGGGATTGACAGCTTGCAGACCTCTGTGGTGGGCGCAGCATGGATTCACACAGAAGTCCGATCCATGACCGTCATCCCCCTTCGCCCCCATCGCAAGAACGATGGATGCGACAGCGGCAGTCCCCCCAGGCCGACCCTGGTGGCGCAATGGGCCTCCCTCCTGGAAGCCCTCTCCGGCGGCTGCGCCTCCATCTCCACCAGCGCTGAGCAGATGGCAGAGGACCTCCCGTCAGAACTGGTGGACCCGGTGAATGCTGAACTGCGTCAGTTGGGCTGCAGCTTCCAGGTCACCCGAGCCAAGCCTCCCGTTCACAGGCTGCGGCGCCGGGTGGAGCGAGGCAAGGCCCGCCCTGGGGCGGCATCCAACGGCTGAGGCGCCGGGGGCTCAGGGGAAGGACGCTCATCACCCCTGCGCCAACGACTCACGCTGAAACTCTCGTCCTCCGGCCAGCTGTTGTCATCCGCCGCGGCAGGAGGAGCGAATGACATGGCCTGCTGGGGAACCTGGCCCCGTTGCCCCCGCCTGGAGATGGCATCAAGGGGCCGGCGACGGCTGGGCGATGGCTCAGGGCTGCGGCGCCCAGGCGCCTCTTCCCAGCTCTCACGCCATCCCTCCTCGTCTTCGAGGAACCAGTCGATCTTGTCCTCGACCCAACGCCCCACCTGATCGAGGCGCAACCCTGACCCGCGGGCTCCGCCCCGGGAACCGGGTCGCGCCCCGGAGACCCCATCGACCAGCTGCCGCCCGGCGGACACCCACTGATCCAACCTCTGCTCGAGCCGCGGCTCGCTGCGAGGCTCACTGCGAGGTTCGCTGCGGCGGTAACCGCGCCGCTCCGGCCAGTCCTCGTAGGAATCCACCATGACGGCAGGCTAGAGGCGGGGGTCAGCGAACGAGGCGCCTGGAGCGCAGCCAACGCTCACGGCCCATGCCCAGCAAGGCGATCGTCACCCCGCTCAATTCCCAGACCCAGAGCACCGATGCCATGGGCGGAACTTAGGCGGCAGAGCGCTCGAAGACCAGCTGAAAGCGGGCGCTCCAGCGGCCTCCATGGAACTGATCGCAGCAGCGGCGGCAGGCCACCCCCTGCTGACGGCGCCTGTAGGGAGCCTGGAGACCGCAGGCCGGGCAATGGGCAATCCACTTCGGCGCGGCAGCCGGGACCGGAAAGCGATGCCGCACGCTCACCTGAAACTCCTGCTGGGCAGCATTGATCGCTGCCATGCGACCGCGGAAGTGGGGGCCATGGACCTCCTCGGCGCGGATCACGCGATGCACCCAGGCGTGAATCATTTCGTGGCAGAGGGTGCTCACGGTCGCCTCCGTTGGGAGGGTTTCCAACAGGGGCCGCGACAGAACGATTTCGCTCAGGTCCGGGCCATAGCGGTACATCCCAGCGCTGCGGCGCATGCGGCCGTCGCTCCAGCGCACGCTCACCAGGCTTGCCCCATCCAAGGATGCAAGCGAACCATCGAAGTGTTCGCGGTTGAGCCGATGGAACAGCGGCAGCAGCGGGGCGAGGGGCACGCCGGAGAAGCTGGTCGGCTGCGGCGCATTCTGACGGGCCCGTCCGTCAGACTCCTGGGCTGCATTCCTCAGCTTCCGGCGCGATGGACCTGGATTCGGGCCTCATTAGTCAGATCGGCACCAAAGCCCTGATGGCGGGGGCCGGCGCCCTGCTCCTCTATTGGACGATCAGCGCTGTGAAGCTGGTGCTGAATGCCCGGGGCATCAATCCGGTGATCAAGCAGTTCTTCACCCAAGTCGCCTCCGGTCGGGTGGATGCGGCCTATCTGCTCACCACCAAGAACTACCGCTCCCATGTGAACAGGCAGCAGTTCATCCGCTTCCTGGCGGGGCTGCAACTGAACAAGTACCGCAACCTCAAATCGGGCCGGCCCCGCATTCAGGAAGACCAGATCACCCTCACCGTGAAGCTCAAGGCAGAAAACAACGAAGAGCTGCCCCTCGACTTCACCTTTGTGAAGGTGGAAGAGGACTGGAAGGTCGACCGCATCCAGAAAGCCGCCGCCTGATCCAGCAGCAACCGTGGGCAGCAGCACAGCCGAGCATCGGGCCAGCGAACTGCGGCAACTGCTGAACCGCGCCGCTCACGCCTACTACGTTCTGGATGCTCCGGAGATGGAGGATCCGGTCTACGACCGGCTCTATCGGGAGCTGCTGGATCTGGAAATGGCGCAGCCCGAGCTGATCGCCCCCGACAGTCCCACCCAGCGGGTGGGTGGGGCTCCAGCCCAGGGGTTCTCGAGCGTGCGCCATCGCATCGGTCTGCTGAGCCTCGACAACGCCTTCAACAGCCTTGAGCTCGAAGCCTGGTACGGGCGGCTGCTCAAGGTCCTCGACCGCGAGCCCTCCACCGCGCTGCCGATGGTGGGGGAGCTGAAGATCGACGGCAACGCCTTGGCCCTCAGCTATGAGAACGGGGTGCTGGTGGGGGCAGCGACCCGGGGGGACGGCGAGCAGGGGGAAGAGATCACAGCCAACGTCCGCACCATCGGGTCGGTGCCTCTGAGGCTGCAACTCGCCCATCCACCGGACTGGCTCGAGGTGCGGGGGGAGGCCTTCATCCCCGATGACACCTTTGCCGCCATCAACGCGGAGCGGGGGACCCGGGGCGAAGCCCTGTTCGCTAACCCCCGCAATGCCTGCGCCGGGACCCTGCGCCAGCTCGACCCGAAGGTGGTCGCGGCACGCCGGCTCGACTTCTTCGCCTACACCCTGCACTTCCCCGATGGCTGGCAAGCCGCCCCTGGAGATCCCGAACGCCCCAGCAGTCAGTGGGAATCGCTGCAGTGGCTGCAGCAGGCCGGCTTCAAGGTGAACCCCAATGCCGCCCTCCTCCCGGATCTGGCAGCGGTGGAAGCCTTCTTTGAGCAGTGGGACACGGGGCGCCGCGCCCTCAGTTACGCCACCGACGGTGTGGTGGTGAAGCTCAACGACCTGCGTCTGCAGGATGCGGCCGGGTTCACCCAGAAGGCCCCCCGCTGGGCCATCGCCCTCAAATACCCAGCCGAGGAAGCCCCCAGCAAGCTGCTGCGGCTGACCTGCCAGGTGGGCCGCACGGGCGTGGTGACCCCGGTGGCCGAATTTGAACCGGTACCCCTGGCTGGCACCAGTGTCAGCCGGGCGACCCTGCACAACGCCGATCGGCTCCTGGAGCTGGATCTTCATGCCGGCGACACGATCGTGGTGCGCAAGGCCGGCGAGATCATCCCGGAGGTGGTGCGGGTGCTGCCGGAGCTCAGGCCGAGCGCTGCCGTGCGTCTGGAGCTCCCCCACACCTGCCCGGAATGCGGATCGCAGCTGGTCCGGGAGGAGGGGGAAGCGGCGACCCGCTGCGTCAACAGCAGCTGCCCGGCGATCCTGCGGGGTGCCCTGCGCCACTGGGTCAGCAAGGGGGCCCTGGATGTCGATGGCCTCGGCAGCAAGCTGATCGAGCAACTGGTGGATCGGGCCCTGGTGCACTCGATCGCCGATCTCTACCGGCTCGATGGGGCCCTGCTCTCGAGCCTCGAGCGGATGGGCAGCAAGAGCGCCGAGAACCTGGTGGCAGCCCTGGGAACCTCCAAAAGCCAGCCCTGGCACCGGCAGCTCTACGGCCTCGGCATCCACCACGTTGGCGAGGTGAATGCCAAGGCCCTGGCCAAGGCATTCCCGAGTGCCTCGGATCTGGCGACGGCCGCCATTGAGACCCCGGAGGCGATCACCGCCGTCTACGGGATCGGTCAGGAAATTGCCCAGAGCCTGCAGCAGTGGTTTGCCACCCCGGCCAACCAGGAGCTGCTCACCGTTCTGGAGCGCCTCGGGTTCAGCCTGGCCGCCAGTGAGGAGGAGCTCAGGTCCGCTGCCGCCTCAAGCGCCGCAGCGAACTTGAGCGGGCAAACCTTTGTCCTCACCGGCACCCTGCCCAGCATGAGCCGCTCCCAGGCCCAGGCCCTGATCGAAGCGGCGGGGGGCAAGGTGAGCGGTTCAGTCAGCAAAAAAACCAGCTATGTGGTGGCGGGAGCGGAAGCCGGCAGCAAGCTGAGCAAGGCCGAAAGCCTGGGGGTGCCCGTGCTGGATGAAGAGGGTCTCAAAGAACTGATCGCCCCATGAGCGCACCGGCCATCCACCGCTGGATCAAAACCGAATGCGGCCGGGCGAAGTACGCCGAACTCTCCGCGCGTACCGGCCTCCCGGCCCGGCTGCGCCTGATCTGGTTCGTCCTGGTCGCAGCCCTGCGGGATTGGCCCCTGCCGGATCAACCCGAGAGCTCCGATTCCTGAAGGGCCCGGCGGGCCGCCCGACCCACCAGCCAGACCACGGCAACCGTGGCCAGGACACCCACCACCCGAAGGGTCCAGGTGAAGGG
>JAURGL010000063.1 GCA_030833825.1 Vulcanococcus sp. SFB_649D_100_25
TGCCGCGGACTTCGTCGCCGGTGGTCCCAGCAACCTGGCGGCAACGATCACGCCGCACCACCTGCACATCAACCGCAATGCCCTCTTCCAGGGGGGCATTCGCCCGGATTTCTACTGCCTGCCGATCGCCAAGCGGGAACGGCACCGTCTGGCCCTACGGGCAGCAGCCACCTCCGGCAACGCCAAGTTCTTCCTCGGGACCGATTCCGCCCCCCATGCCCGCGGATCGAAGGAATCCGCCTGCGGCTGCGCAGGCATCTACAACGCCCCGTACGCCATTGAGAGCTATGCCCAGGTGTTCGACGAGGAGGGGGCCCTCGATCGCCTGGAGGGTTTTGCCAGTGAGTTCGGCCCCCACTTCTACGGGCTGCCCCTCAATGAAGGGCGGATCACGCTCTACCGCGATGGCTGCGAGGTCCCCGGGCTGATGGAACTGAGCAACGGCACGCGAACAGCCACCACCCTGGTGCCCTTCCACGCCGGAGAGGAGCTGAGCTGGCGCCTGAAGGAGAGCCCAGCCTCCTGATTGCAGGGGATCTGGGGGCATGAAGAGCTCGCAATCTTTGCAAGACAGCTCAGAAAACCGTGTCTAACTTCGACGCGGTTGCGTGAGTCACGCACTGTTCC
Organism: Vulcanococcus sp. SFB_649D_100_25; assembly: GCA_030833825.1. GTDB lineage: Bacteria > Cyanobacteriota > Cyanobacteriia > PCC-6307 > Cyanobiaceae > Vulcanococcus. Next base: position 628 of record JAURGL010000063.1, read on the forward strand.
TTCTGCCTTCCCGATCGACATGTCTCTCGTGAAAGCCCCCGAACTGGGTATCGAGCGGTTTGCAAACGGCCAGAACAAAGAGCATTGGAAACACGCCTCCGATAGCGAGAAGAGCACCATCATTCGCGCCGTCTACCAGCAGGTGCTGGGCGGGCAACACGTGATGAAGCGCGATCGCCTCGAAGGCAGCGAATCGCTTTTCCGCAACGGCTACCTGAACGTGCGCGAATTCGTGCGCCTAGTGGCCAAGAGTGCGCAATACCGCTCCCGCTTTTTCGAGAACTGCAATCCCTACCGGTTCATCGAGCTGAACCACAAGCACCTGCTGGGCCGCGCTCCTCACAACAAAGAGGAGATGCTCCACCACTTCACAATCCTGCAGGAGCAGGGCTACGACGCCGAGATCGATTCCTATATCGACAGCGCTGAATACAACGCCAACTTCGGCAACGACGTGGTCCCCCATCTGCATGGCTGGAGCTACTCCGTTGGCCATGAGGGCCGGCAGTTCTCCTATCTGATGCAACTGGCCCGTGGGGCCGCCGCCTCCGTCAAAGGTGACCGCAACGGCACCCAGTTCAAGCTGGGCCAGGCCCTGCATCAGAACCGCCCGATCCCGGTGAGCGGCGCTGGCAGCGCCGTCAGGGTGTCCTACGCCCACATCAGCACCGACGGACCCTTCAGCGCCTCCGTGTCCTCCGGCAGTGATCTGCCCAGTGGCGACCTGCCCAGCGCCCGCCGCATCGATGGCACCCCGGCTTACGGCTTCCGCAGCCAGGAGCTGCTGGTGTCCGCCCCCAGCGCAGGAGCCGCCGGTGACGGCAGCCGTGTGGTGACCATCACCGCCACCGGGATTGCCAACAACAGCTTTGTGCGCCACGGGGCCTACACCACCCGGGTGCCCTTCAGCCGCATGAACGAGGCCCTGCAGCGCGTGATCCGCCAAGGCGGGCGCGTCGTCAGTGTGGTGGTGAGCGGGGAAGGCTCCTCCAGCCTGTTGTCTGCGGCACCGGCCGCGGCTGCCGCACCAGCTGAAGAGGCCCCCAAGGCGAAGGCCAAGCCCCGGGCTCGCAAGAGCCAGAAAGGCTGAGCCCTGAGTCGGTGCGCCGCTTCCGCCCCCTGGCTCCTCGAGCTGGGGGGCTTTTGTTGCTGTCCCTGCTCTGCAACGGCCCCGCGCTGCAGGCGTCGGAGCAACCGGCCATTCCCGAAGAACGCAAACCCCTCTGCCTGCAGGAGAGCCTGCGGCTTCCGAACTGGCTGAAGCTGGAACTGAGCTACAGCGCAGAGCCGATGGCCAACCCCCTCGGGGGATTGGCCCAGAGCTCAGCCTGGATCCAGGAGGGCTCCATCAATCTCAGTGCCAGTTCCGGCCACCAGCGGCCGAAACAGCGTTGGACGGAGGCGGATCACTGGCGGGTCAACCTCAACCTCAACCATGTCTCCGGGGACAGCAGCTACGCCACCCGGATCGGAGCCTTCCTCAACCCCCAGACCCTCTCCTACCCCACCAGCTTCTATCCGACGGAGCTGAGTCTGGAACGCAAGGCCGGCACAGGCTGGCTGCAGGTCAAGGCCGGTGTGATCCCGTTGGAGAGCGACTTCGACGGGGCGTTGATGACCGCACCGATCTTCAACAGCTACGTGCACTCGGCGTTGAACGACACCTACAACATCCTACTGAACGACCTACCGATCAATCCCTACTCCACCCTTGGGGCGGTGGTGGACCTGAATGCCCGCCCTGATCTCACCCTCCGCTACGGCTGGTACGACCTCAACAGCACCACCTGGATGAGCACCCGCCTGGGGGCCTCCAGCGCCAGCACCCCAAGCGGGCTTGGCAGTGCCCATGTGTTGCAGCTGGACTACAGCCCAGCGGGCCTGAGCGGGAAGGCGCCTGCCGGCAGTTCCCTGCCACCGGGTCTCCTCAGTGTCGGGGGCTTCCGGACCAGCAGCAACGGTGGCGAGGGGCTCTACGGCAGCGCCAGCTGGCGCAGCGGCCTCAACCTGGGGATCGACCATCGGATCTGGCTGGGTGGGTCCTACTCCCCCAGCGTCAGCCTCGATCCGGCCCCGAGTTTTGTCGGAGGGGGCCTGGTGGTGCAGGGGCTCTTTCCTAAGCGCCCATTTGATGTGCTGGTGCTGGGCGGGGGCCATGCCGGCCTTAGTTCGCAGGCCTCTCCCAGCTTTCCCACCAAGCCCTATGAGGGCTTGATCGAGTTGGGCTATCGCCTGCAGGTCAACCCCAACCTCAACCTTCAGCCCACGCTGCAGTGGATCTTCAATCCCAGTGGGACCAACACACCCACCCCTGGGATCCTCACCACAGGTGTGCAGATCAGCCTGAACTTGTGAGCCGTCCGCTGGCCATCGCCTGCAGCATGGAGCGGTGATCGATTTCCACCTGGTCGGCACAGGCCAGGGCAAAGCCAGCCAGGGCGCGGTCAAAGCGCTTGTCCTCCCCCAGCTCCGCGCTAAGGCGATCAGGATCACCCGAGCGGGCATGGGCCCGCGCCAGCACCGAGGCGCACAGACGCCCGTAGGCCTTGAGGGAATCAGGGCTGATCGACTCCAGGTTGATCGCCGATTTCCAATCGCGCAGTTGCCTCCAATAGAGGTGAATACCCCGGGGTGTGGTGGTCCAGCCGAGGAACGGATCCGACACACACTGCATCAACCGTTGCCCCTCCACCACCCGCTGGCCCTGGTGCTGCTCGGCATCAGCCGTGCTCTGCAGGCATGAGGCCAGCGCCTGCTTGCTCTGCAACAGAAACCAATCATCAGCGTGGGGGCCCTTGAGCAATGCGATCGAACAGCGGGTGCCCACGGAACCCACCCCCACAGCCTTGTACGCGGTATCCACTACGTCGAAACGGCTGAGCAAATGGCGGCGATGGGCGGGAAGACTGTCGAAATAGCCGGCCGTCATCAGGGCGATGGCGTGGTCGTGGTCGGGGTGGGACATCCACTCCTGATCCACAAGCCGGTGGCGCCAGATCAAGGGTGGTTCATGGCGGATCAGGGCGGTGCCATCGGGATGAAACTCACAGAGCTTCTGGATCGCCTGACGGCCCGTGCGCCGCTGGGCCTGATCCATGGCGATCTCCAGATCGCGCCGAAAGGCAGTCGCCGGTAGCTCCGCCACGAAACGCTCCACATGGAGGAGGGTGTTCCACAGCTTCAGGGTGGGCAGCGCCGCAAAGCGAGCGATCGCCTTGCGATAGCCCCCCGCCACCTTGCGGGCGAGACGCTCCTGATCCGATGCCTCCAGCTTCAGCTGCCGGGCCACCAGAACGACACTGACCAGGAGACGTTTCAGGTCCCACTCAAACGGCCCGGGAGCCGTCTCATCGAAATCATTGATATCGAAGACCAGGCTGCGCTCCGGGGAGGCGTAGAACCCGAAATTCATCAGGTGGGCATCGCCGCAGAGCTGCACCCGGTGGCCGCTGCGGGGCAGGCCCTCCAGATCGGAGGCCATCTGGGCCGCGGTGCCGCGGAACCAGGCGAAGGGATTGGCGGCCATGCGGCGATGCCGCTCGGCGATCAGCCAGGGAAGCCGGCTGCGGTTCTGCTCCTCTATCCGTGCGATCGGATCGGGGCGATCCTGCGGCAACGACCACAGCCCCCATGCCTCAAACGGAGACTGCGTGGGATCTCCAGGACTCACCGAGGCGTCATCTGCACCTCTCCGGGATAGCCCGCAAAAGTCAAAAGCGGAAGCGATTGGCACAGTTGAGCCATGACCCTCTCGTTCCGCGAACTGCAAGCCCAGCTGCAACCCGGTTGGGGCTGTGAACACAGCGGGGAAGGGGGTCCCTTCGATGTGCTGGTGGTGCCCTCCCTCAGCATGGACAGGGCCCTGATGGCCCTGGTCACCGGGGCGCACCACTACGAAGAGCGGCAGCTGTTCTCGTTGATCCGCCTGCGCGATCCGGGGGTTCGGGCGATCTACGTCACCAGCAAATTGCTGCCGGAGCTGGTGGTTGATGCGGTCCTGGAGTTGCTCCCGGGGGTCCCCACATCCCATGCCCGCCGGCGCCTGCAGCTGTTCGACACCGACGACGCCTCCAACCGGCCCCTCACCGAAAAACTCCTGGAGCGGCCGGCCCTGTTGAAACGCATCCGTGATCAACTTCGGCCAGGGCGGAGCTTCATCAGCTGCTTTGTGGTGACCGAGCTGGAGAAGCGGCTTTCCGAGACCCTCCAGATCCCCCTGCTGGGGACCGACCCCAGCCTCGGGCACTGGGGCAGCAAAGCCGGCAGCCGCGAACTGTTCGAGCGCTGTGGCGTGCCCCATCCGCCCGGCAGCGTCCTGGTGCACAGCCTTGAAGATCTGGCCGAAGCGGCGGCCGATCTCTGGGAAGCCCACCCCCAACTGAAGCGTTGCGTGGTGAAGCTCAACGAAGGGATCAGCGGGGAGGGGAATGCCACCCTTCAGCTCGAGCCGCTGCAGCTGCAGGAGTGCAGTGCGTCCCAACGCAGGGCGGTGCTGCGCAAAGCCCTGGAGCAGCTACCGATGCCGGCGGCGGACTGGGAATCGCTGCTCCGGCAGCAGGGGGCCCTGGTGGAAGCTTGGCTGGAGGGCGGCACCCTTCTGAGTTCTCCGAGTGTGCAGGGCACGATTCACCCCGGAGGTCGGGTGGAGGTCCTCTCCACCCATGAGCAGATCCTCGGGGGACACAACGGGCAGACCTACCTCGGTTGCCGATTCCCCGCCGATCCCGCCTATCGGCTCGCCCTGATGCGCCATGGGGAGGCCGTTGGCGAAGCCCTGGCCGGCGAAGGGGCCCTGGAGCGCTACGCCGTGGACTTCATCGCCCGGCAGATCGATGGGGAGTGGGACCTGCAGGCCATCGAGGTGAACCTGAGGCAGGGGGGCACCACCCATCCCTATATGGCCCTGCGCGCCATCACCACCGGTCATCTGGAGGCGAACAGCGGAGAGTTTCTGGCCCCCACCGGACAGGCGTTGCACTACATGGCCACCGACAACCTCACCCATTCCGATCTGCGGGGTCTGCTGCCGGCCGATCTGATCGACATCGTGGCCAAGGCCGATTTGCACTACGACCCTGCCCGCCTGCGGGGCAGCGTCTTTCACCTGCTGGGTTGCCTCTCGGAGTTCGGCAAACTCGGCATGACCTGCGTCGGCCGCTCCGCCTCGGAAGCACAGGAGGTGTATGAGGCCACCGCCCGGGAACTGATCGAGCAGGCCACCAACCTGCAGGGCGGCCCCTGAACCCCAGCGCTCAGGCCGGCCCCCGGGACGGGATCACCAGCACGGGGATGTTGGCATGGGTCAGGACCCGCTGGGTTTCACTCCCAAGCACCAGGCCCGCCAAGCCCCGACGGCCGTGGGAGGCCATCAGGATCAGATCGCAATGATGCTCGCTGGCGGCATCGAGGATCGCCTCATAGATCACCGGGTTCACGCAGGTGTCGCTGTCGGCCAAGACCCCCTGGCGCTGGGCCTCCTGCTTGGCCTGATCGAGGATCGACGCGGCGAAGTCGGCATTGGCCTTGCTGAACTGCTCACTCAAGAGTGGATCCAGCACCAACCCCTCCCCATAGAGGGCCACATCAGGCCGGCCGTAGAAGCTCGGCTGGACATGGAAGAACGTGATCGAGGCTCCGCTCTCCCGCGCCATGGCCACCGCCGCTCCAACCGCCTGTTGGGAGAGCTCGGAGCCGTCGGTGGGAACCAGCAGGTGGCGATACATGGACCCGGCCTTGAAGCTGCTGCTTCAAAGCTAGGCACTACGGACCAATCCAGCCGGCGAGATGGGATGCCGCCCGGGAGCGGGCGAAGGCACGGGCGGCCGGCAGGGCCGGATCCAGCTTCTGAGAGCTGAACGGGGGGAGCTGACGACTGCGCAGCCAGGCCCCCCAGCGGAACTCATGGAACGGGATCAACGGAGCGGCGGCGATCACCCCCTCACGCTTGAGCTTCCACACCAGGCTGCGGTAGGGATCGTCCTGGGTGTCCTTGAGGCTCAGGGGTAGGGCCATTGGATCGAGGGGGCCCAGGCCGCGGCCGTCGTACAAATAAAGCCAGCCCCGGCGGTGCAGTTGATCCAGTACCGCGTGATGCTCCGAGACATCCAGCTGAAGGGCGACGTATCCAAAGGCCACGGCCTTGGGATCGAGCTCCAGCAGGGCCCTCAGGCGGTGATGACGATCCAGCATCCAGAGCTCACCCCTGACGCTGCGCACCAACGGTGTGGGCTTGCGGCGCAGATACTGCCGTTGCTCCGCCGGGTCATCCAGAGCAAAATCCCGTTGGCGGCTTTCGATCTCCGCCATCCCGACGCAGAGCTGAGTGGGATGCAAATCCGCAATCGACACCTCCAACAGATCCTTGCCGCGGCCACTGGGGGCTGGAAGGGGCTGGAAGGGGGGCAAGCGCAGGGCCATGGGGGGACCCTAAGCCGAGTTTGGCGGGGGCTGTTGCCCGTGCTGATCGCCCTCCTGCTGATCGCCGCGCCGGCAGCATGGGCAGCTGAATCGGAGAGCTGCCACACCCTCAGCCGGGCGGAGGTGGAAGGCCTGTTCGATCGCTGGAATGCGGCCCTGGCGACGGGTGATCCGGCCCAGGTCACCGCCCTCTACGAGGACGACGCCCTGCTGCTGCCCACCCTCTCAGGGGTGGCCCGCACCGATCCGGATGGGATCAACGACTACTTCCGTGGCTTCCTGGCCCATGCCCCAACGGGCCGGATTGACCAGAGGGTGATCCGCAGCGACTGCAACGTGGCGATCGATGCGGGCAACTACAGCTTTGAGCTGGATCATCAGGGCTGGGTTCAGGCCCGTTACACCTTCGTCTACGAATACAAGGACGGGGAGTGGAAGATCGAGCATCACCACTCCTCCCTGCTGCCGAGCAGCTGAGGCCTCAGGCGGCCTTGGAGAGGAAGCGCTGCAGATCCGCCTTCGGGGCAGTGCTGGCCAGGGGGGTCGCCGGGAAGGCGGCGATCTTCACCCGGCAACCGTCCTGGTGCTCCCGCATCGTGAGGCCGTAGATCTCAAGGAAGAGGTCCCGATCCGCGATCGATCCGGTCAACCCGCAGCTGCGGTAGAGCTGGCGTAGAGGTGTCCAGGGCCGATCCGCAATGGAGCGGTGCAGCTGCTGCAGGCGGTAGCGCCGCAGGGCACGCAGGGGCGGTTCACCGCAGTGGGCATGGAAGAGGTTCTGCAGGGTGCGGACACTCACGTGGCAGTGCAGAGCCAGATCCGCCATCCGCAGATCACTGGGGTAGTGCTCCGCGATGTAATCCGCGGCAGCGGCCATCAAAGACAGCTGAGCCGGGTCCGTGAAGGGTGCGCTCTGGCCATCGATACCCGCGGGAGCCAAAAGACAACAACCCTGATCGGCACAGGGAAGCTATGGGAGCTCGCAAAGGATTTCTGCCTTCATCACAACATCTATCTCGACTATGCGGAATTCGCATAGTCGAGTCCTAGGCAGCGCTGCGATCGGACTCTGATCGGTCCCGCGGGCGAGCCCTGAAGCGACGAAGATCCAAGCGACGGGGCGTGAGCGCTTCGCGCTGGCGACGAGCACCCCGCTGGGATCGCCAGGTGAGCATCAGCCGGAGGCTCACAAAGCAGTAGAGACACAGCAGGACCAGGCTCGCTGCATCCTTTGGGGAGGCCATCGCGCCCACGAGCGACCGATGCCCCCATGCAAGCGGCGGCGCGGGCCCCGTCAATGGGGGATTCAGCTCACCGACTCAGCTCACCTGGACGCCTTTCCAGAACGCCACCCGCGTGGCGATCTCAGCGGCAGCGGGTTTCGGGGTCTCATAGCTCCAGGCGCAGTTGGGATTCACCTGCCCATCCACCACCGCATCCCAATAACGGCAGGTGCCCTTCCAACCGCAACTGCTGGTGTGGTCGCTGTCCTGGAAGAACTCCATCCGCAGGGCAGAGAGCGGGAAGTAGGCGTTCCCCTCCAGCATCACGATGTCATCGCTTTCGGCGATCACGGATCCATTCCAGCGGGCTTGCATGCTGGAGAGCAGCAACTGGCCCCATCTTGGAGCCACCCGCACAACCCATGAGCGAGACACGCACCGGCCCCCGCTGGTTTGTCAGCGGCGATGTCGATGGCTTCCTGGGCCTGGGGCTCGACAACCTGATCCAGATCCTGCTGATCGTCAGCCTCTGCCGCTGGGTCCTGGGCTATCCCGATGCCCTGGTGTTCGGGACGATCCTTCCCGCCACCGGGATCAGCCTGCTGCTCGGCAATGGGGCCTATGCCCTGCAGGCCTATCGCCTCGGGCTGCGGGAACAGCGATCGGATCGCACCGCCCTGCCCTACGGGATCAACACCGTCAGCCTCTTCGCCTACATCTTCCTGGTGATGCTCCCGGTGAAGCTGGCGGCTCTGGCCCAGGGGCTGGATGCGGAGAGCGCGGTCCGACTCTCCTGGCAGGCCGGCCTGATGGCCTGCCTGGGCTCGGGACTGCTGGAGGCCTGTGGGGCGTTCTGCGTGAACCAGCTCAGGCGCTGGTTACCCCGGGCGGCCCTGCTCTCCACCCTTGCTGGGATCGCCCTGGGCTACATCGCCCTGGGCTTCCTGCTGCGCACCTACGCCCAACCGGTGGTGGGTCTGGCGGTGCTGGCGGTGATCCTGGCGACTTACTACGGCAAGGTCCGCTTCCCGATTCCAGGCGGCCTGCTGG
>JAURGL010000064.1 GCA_030833825.1 Vulcanococcus sp. SFB_649D_100_25
AACGCGAGTGGACCGATGGGGCGGAAAGTCCTGGTGATCCAGGACCAACGTGAACCAATGCGGCTGGGCTAGCGACAACGAATCAGCGGGGGCTGGGACTTGCTTCGAGGACCGAGCGACAAGCGCGCAGACCATGTAGAGCAGTATCCCGGCGACTCAGAAGAGCCACACGGGCCCGGGAAGGCCGCCACCACTGGCGACCTTGTGCATTGCCCTGGAGGCCCGGCTAGCGGACGGGCACAGTTGCAACTGCACAAGCGAACACCATACCCCAGCACCTTCCACCCCCTTCCTGCGATCAGCTGCCAGACTTCCCGGAGCGCTGATCCGCCCCATGCCCCTGCTGCTCACCGGCCGCGGTTTCCGCCAGGAGCTGGAGCGGGCCGGAGCCTTGGCTCTTTACGCACCATTAGAAGGTGGCGCCGAGACCCGCCTGCTGCGGCGCCTGCGGGCAGCGGGGTACCGCGCCCAACTCACCTCCGCGCGGGGACTGGGCGACCCAGAAGCGTTCCTGCTGCAGTCCCATGGGGTGCGTCCACCCCATTTGGGCCACCAGAGCGTCGGCCGCGGTGCTGCCGTTGGAGAGGTCCAGATGGCTGCCCCACAACTGGGGCATCTGTTCGAGGGGACAGCGCCTGTTCTGCTTTGGCTGCTGGAGGGACAGGTGCTCTCCAAGGCCGAACTGGCCGCCCTGCAAAACCTCACCCAGCGGGAACCCCGGCTCAAGATCGTCGTGGAAATGGGCGGTGCCCGTGCCCTGCGTTGGCAGCCCCTGAGCACCCTCCTCTCCCAGGCGGCTTGACCCCAGAAGCGGCCCTCAGGCAAGGCCGCTGGGTCAAGTTGATCTGCGGGGCCGGCAACCAGGATCTGGCCGCCATTGAGGATCTCTGCGCCCTCTACGCCGCAGCAGGGGTGCACTGCATCGACATCGCCGCCGATCGTGCCGTCGCGGCTGCAGCACGCCGAGGCATGGCCTGGGCTGAAGCCCGCGGAGCAGGGCGCCCATGGCTGATGCTGAGCCTCAACGACGGGGACGATCCCCACTTCCGCAAGGCCCACTTCGATCCAGGGCGTTGCCCCAGCGACTGCCCCCGGCCCTGTCAGCGGGTCTGCCCGGCCGAGGCGATTACCAGCGGCGCTGGTGTCCTGGCCGAACGCTGCTACGGCTGTGGGCGCTGCCTGCCCGCCTGCCCGCTCGGCCTGATCGAGGAGCAGCAGCAGCTCCTCAGCCCGGAAGAAGTCCCGGCCCTCCTGCGGGACGTTCAGCCCGATGCGATCGAACTGCACACCCAAGCGGGCCGGCAAACGGCCTTCGCGGCCCGGCTCACCCAGGTGCAAGCCAGTGGCATTTCCCTCAAGCGGCTGGCGGTGAGCTGCGGAGTGGAGCGGGGATCCGGCGCTCAAGCCACCAGTGGAGCGGCACTCACCGCGCGGGAGCTGGCCCAGGAGCTCTGGCAGCGGTTCCTGGAGGTGCGCCGGGCTGGATTCCGGCCGCTCTGGCAACTCGATGGCCGACCGATGAGCGGCGATGTGGGCGCGGGGACCGCCCGGGCCGCCGTGAAACTGCTCCAGGAGGTGCGGGCCTGGGCGCCCCCGGGCCCCCTGCAGTTGGCCGGAGGGACCAATGCCCACACCCTGGCCCTGCTGGAACCCGGCAGCGGTGCCGCCGGGGTGGCCTTCGGGGGAATGGCCCGCAGCCTGCTGCAGCCACTGCTGCTTCAAGCCGAGGCCTCAGGCGTCCCGCTGCGCAACAGTCCGGCACTGCGTGAGCAGGCGCAGGAACGGATTCAGGGGTTAATTGGTCCCTGGCTGTCCCGTTGATGGCTAGAACGCCTTCTCTGGAGCCCCTGGCCCCAATGCCAGACCCGAGCGCAACGATGGCCTCCACACCGCAACCGGACGCTGCGATCAATACCCAACGGATCACCGACGATCTCGATCGGCTGCTGGAGGTCTTGCCCCAAGGGGTGCAGGCAGCGCTACGGGAACCCCAGGCCCGGGATCAGTTGCTGGAGGTGGTGCTCGATCTGGGACGGGTCCCGGAAGCCCGCTACCCGGGCCGGGCTGTGCCGCTCGGGGATGCCGTGGTGGAACGCCAAGACCTGGCGTCCGTGGTGCAGCAGCTGGGCAGCTTCGGGGGTGACAACCGGGCCGGCATCGAGCGAACCCTGCATCGCATCAGCGCCATCCGCAATCGAACGGGAGACGTGGTGGGGCTCACCTGCCGCGTGGGCCGAGCCGTGTTCGGCACGGTGGCCATGGTGCGGGATCTGATGGATTCGGGGCAGTCACTGCTGTTGATGGGCCGCCCCGGGGTGGGGAAAACCACCGCCCTGCGCGAAATCGCCCGGGTGCTGGCTGACGATCTGGGCAAACGGGTGGTGGTGATCGATACGAGCAACGAGATCGCCGGTGATGGGGACATCCCCCACCCCGCCATCGGCCGGGCACGGCGCATGCAGGTGGCCCGGCCCGAGCTGCAGCACCAGGTGATGATCGAGGCGGTGGAAAACCACATGCCCGAGGTCATCGTGATCGATGAGATCGGGACGGAACTGGAGGCCCAGGCCGCCCGCACGATCGCCGAGCGCGGCGTGATGCTCGTGGCCACGGCCCACGGCAACGAGCTGGCCAACCTGGTCAAGAACCCCACCCTCAGCGACCTGGTGGGCGGGATCGAATCGGTGACCCTCGGCGATGAGGAGGCCCGCCGGCGCCGCAGCCAGAAAACGGTGCTGGAACGGGCCGCCGAACCCACCTTCCCCCTGGCGGTGGAGATGCATAACCGCCACCGCTGGCTGGTGCATCGCGATGTCGCCCGGACCGTGGATCTGTTGCTGCGGGGCCAACTGCCCCGTCCCCAGGTGCGGCAGCTCGACGAGGACGGGCACCTCCACTGCAGCGAACCGCAGATCCCAGCACCGACCAGGGAACCTGTGGTGCGGCCCAGAGCTCCACGCCCAGGCGCCCCAACCCTGGCCCCGAGGCCCCTGCCGGATCCCAGCGATCCCAAGGGGAAGGGACCCCAGGAGGAAGAGGCAGGACCAACAGCGGCCCCCATCGAGGTTGGCCCCCTTCAGCTCTTCAGTGCAGGACTCAGCGAACAGCTGATTGAGCAGGCCATCCGCAGCCGTCGCCTCCCGGTGCAGCTGGTGGGTGAGGTGGAGCAGGCTGACGTGGTGATGGCCGGTCGACAGCGCCTCGGACAAAGCCCGGAGATTCGGCGCCGGGCCAAAGATGCCGGTCTCCCGATCCTTGTGATTAAGGCCGACACCCTGCCGCAGATCCAGCGCGGTTTGGAGCGTCTTCTGCAACGGCGCAGCGACGAGGAGACCCTGCCCCAGGCGGCCCCACAAGCGAGCGTTCAGCGGGATGACGCCCTGGGAGCCATGGAGGAATGCAGGCTGGCGGTCGAGCAGCTGGTCATCCCCCAGGGACAACCGGTGGAACTCCTGCCCCGCTCCGCCGCGATCCGGCGGATGCAGGCGGAGCTTGCGGCGCGCTACCGCCTCGCATCGGCTGAGTTCGGCAGCGGCAACCAACAGCGGCTGCGGATTTTTCCGCGCTGAGCGGCCCTGCCGAGATTGACGAAGGTGGACTCGCTGTGGGTAACTATCTGGGTGCTGACAACGACACCTCCGGGAGTCGGATCCGCAGCGCGTTGGGCCGTCGCCAAGTGGTAAGGCAGCGGGTTTTGGTCCCGCCATTCCTAGGTTCGAATCCTAGCGGCCCAGTTTTTCAACTCCCCAGCCAGCGCAAGGGGTTTCAGCGCCAATGATCGCTGCCCCCCTGCTGGTTTTCGACTTCGATGGCGTGCTCGTGGACGGCATGCGCGAGTACTGGTGGAGCGCCCGGCGGGCAGCCCTGTGGCTACGCCCGGAGCGCGAGCTCCCGGAGCAGGCCCCTGATGGCTTCGCCCTGCTCCGCCCCCTGATTCACAAAGGCTGGGAGATGGTGCTTGCCGCCCTCGAACTGTCCCGCGGCGATCTCGATCTCAACGCCTACCTCCACAACTACAACCGGCAAACCGAAGCTGCTCTCCAGCACTGGGAGCTGACCCCTGAGCGTTTGCAGAGCGCCCTGGAGACCCTGCGAACCGAAGCGATCCAGAACAATCCAGACGCCTGGAGGGCCCTCCATCAGCCCTATCCAGGTGTGCCGCAACGCCTGCAACGCCTAGAGGCCGAAGGAAGCGACTGGCTCGTGCTCACCACCAAGGGGGGAGCCTTTGCCCGGGAACTGCTGTCGGGTTATGGGCTCAAGCCCAAGGCGGTGTACGGACATGAACAGGGCAGCAAGCCCGAGGTTCTGCTGCGCCTGAGCGCGGGCCCATCGCCCCTCTGGTTCGTGGAAGACCGGCGCCCGACCCTGGAGACCGTGCGCACCACCCCAGGCCTAGAGGCCGTCCGCTGCTTCCTGGTGTCCTGGGGCTACCTGGGTACGAAGGACCTGGAGGACCTACCCAAGGGCATTCAACTGCTGGAGCCGGAACGGTTTGAGCAGCCCTTGGCGGGCTGGCCATAAACCGCTAGCGTACGCCTGTACTACATGCCCGGTGATCGCCTCGGCGGAACACTTGGCTCCTGAGGTGGCACTTCTTACAAGAGAGGTCGCCCAGGATGGCCGAACCCTTCGGCCCACCCGCACCGCGGCCCGCACCACCACCCATTCGCAGACTCCCCGTAGATATGCCTGCCGACGACAAAACCAACAGCACCAGCCCCGAACGCGACAAGGCCCTGGGCCTGGTGTTGAACCAGATCGAGCGCAACTTTGGCAAGGGCTCGATCATGCGCCTGGGGGACGCCTCGCGTATGCGGATCGAAACCACCCCCACGGGCGCCCTCACCCTGGACCTGGCCCTCGGGGGTGGCTACCCCAAGGGACGCGTCGTCGAGGTCTACGGCCCTGAAAGCTCGGGCAAAACCACCCTGACCCTGCACGCCATCGCTGAAGTGCAGCGCCGCGGCGGCGTAGCCGCCTTTGTGGACGCGGAACACGCTCTCGATCCCGTTTACGCCGCAGCCCTCGGGGTCGACATCGAAAACCTGCTGGTCTCGCAACCCGACACCGGCGAAATGGCCCTGGAGATCGTCGACCAGCTGGTACGATCCGCCGCCGTTGACATCGTGGTGGTCGACTCCGTGGCCGCCCTCACGCCCCGCTCAGAGATCGAAGGCGAAATGGGCGATCTGGCCGTGGGGAGCCAGGCCCGCCTGATGAGCCAGGCCATGCGCAAGATCACCGGCAACATCGGCAAATCCGGCTGCACGGTGATCTTCCTGAACCAGTTGCGCCAGAAAATCGGGGTGACCTACGGCAACCCTGAGACCACCACCGGCGGTAATGCCCTGAAGTTCTACGCCTCCGTGCGCCTGGACATTCGTCGCATCCAAACCCTCAAACGGGGCACCGAGGAATACGGCATCCGCGCCAAGGTGAAAGTGGCCAAGAACAAAGTGGCTCCGCCATTCCGCATTGCGGAGTTCGACATCCTGTTTGGCCGCGGCATCAGCACCGTGGGCTGCCTCCTCGACCTGGCCGAAGAGCACAGCGTGGTGGTCCGCAAAGGCGCCTGGTACAGCTACGAAGGCGACAACATCGGTCAGGGCCGAGACAACACCATCAGCTGGCTAGAGCAAAACCCTGAGCAGAAGGATGCGATTGAAGTGAAGGTGCGCCAGAAGCTGAGCGAAAACAGTGACTCGCTCAAACCGGTGGCCGCTGCCGCTGCAAAATTGGCGGCCGCAGGTGCCAGCGCCGCTCAGGAGCAGCCCGTGGCAGCCGCCAGCTGAGACGCGGGAACGCCCTAACCGCAAAGCAAAGCCCCCGGCCGATGGGCCGGGGGAAAGACGGTCAGACAGCGCTGGAAAGAGCAGCTGACTCGACGGTGGCGGCGGAGGCGCGCAGGCCTGCGGCGACGCGCTCCAGTTCCTGGATGGCCTCGGCTCCTTCCAGCTTCACCAGCTCATGGCCATTGCGGGATTCAACCCAGCTGATGCCGAAATCGGAGACCAGGAAACGCACCATGTGCTGATCCCCCAGGCTGGCGACGAACGAGGCGCCATGACCATCACGGTGATCTCCGCAGACATAACAAGTCGCAGGAATTCCCTGCCGCTGAAGCCCCTCAGCCAAAGCCCGAAGGCTCATCACCAGATCTTCAACAACGGAGCGGTACTGCTCAGCCAGACGCGCAAACACGACCGCCTAAACCAATGATCTTTCGATCCTAATCTTTTCTTCAGATTTTGCGTGGATCCGGCGGCGGGGAGCTCAGGAATGTGGGCAAATCCCGACCGCGGGCTCAACCATCCGCGAGGGTCCACCAGCCAAATGCCGGGCCCAGAAAGCGCACCGTGACCCAGAACAAGACAAGGGCCCCGATGCCAATCCAAGCGCCGCGGGTCGTGATCTGGACGAACTGCTCCCCCTGGCGCTGGGTCAGGGGCAACCAGGGGGCAATGCGGGGTGATGTGTCCTTGGGCTGGCTGGAGGAAGCCTTGCGCTCCCGCGGGGCCAGGCCCTGGTCCGCCCGTCGCTTGGCCTCACCCATCGCTCTGCTCTGCTGCGCCGCGGCCAGGTTAGGGGCGGATGTGGGTCAGGGGTTCGGGAGAAGGCGTTGCAACGCAACCCATGGCTCCAGGGCCTCCAGCACCTGTCGTCCCCAGCCCCGGCGCTTGAGCCGGCCATCGAGGACAGCGAGACGCCCGCCATTGCGACGCAGGCCGGCCACTGAACGCTGCAGCCGTCCAAGGGCTTCGGGCAGCAGCAATTCTCGGAACCAATCGCGGCCCTGAATCCGCAACGCAGCAACCCGGGCCGCCGTCAGGGGATCCTCGAGGCTGGAGATCGGGAGCGTGGCGGCCACGATCTGACAGGGCAAGGGAAGCCGTTGCTGGTGCTCCAGCCACCAGCTCCAACTGCAGCAGATCACCCCATTGGCCTCGGGGGCCGTGAGTTCATGGCCCACGCGGCTGCCGAATTCGGCAGCCAGGGCACTCACCAGACCGAGGCGCAGACCTTCATCGTCAAGGAGCACCACGGTCAACCCGGACTGCCCGAGCACCAGGCGCCGGCACTGATCCAGCAGATGGGTCGGGTAATGGGGGGCATTGGGAAGGGCCTGCCCTGGGGGGGCGAACAGCGGCAGAGGATCAAGCAGGGGAGGGTCCGCCAGGCTCACCTGCACCTGGGGCTCAAATCCGAAGGGGGGTGTCACGGACTCCGGCCAGGGGCCCACCAGGACGATGCCCCGCCCCTGGAAGAGGCTTGCAAGCTCCTGGCAGGGATCCAGGGGCTGACGGTGCCAACGCCACTGCAGGAGGGTGGGATTCACAGAAGCCCAACTGGTCCAGCCCTCCCCGGCGGTGTCGAGCCAGCGCTGCCATGGCTCTGGCAGGGGGGCCAGCAGCGCAAGGAGCTGGCGCAGAGGGGCCTCATCGTCGGGGGTAATCGACACCTGCTGGGCTGGGCCGCAGGGCCGAGCCAACAGGCGGCGACTGAGGCGCTCGTGCAGCTGGAGCAGGCTCGTGGCAGCAGCGGGCAGGCTGCGGCGCAACTGCTCCCAGTGCTCGGTCTCAATCACCACCTCAAGGCCTTCCCGCAGGAGGGGCTGGAGCAGCTCCCCTTCCGGGATCACCACCTGCCGCCCCGCAAGCAGGCCCTGGCGCCAGGCCTGCACCAACTGGTCGTGACTGAGGAGCCAGAGGCGGGCAGTATCTGGGGGGGCAGCAGTGCCCTCCCAGCAGGGCAAGCTCAGGCCCACGGCCTGCAACCGCGGCAGATCCACCTGCAGCAGGCGTTGCCGCAGCGCTGCGCTCAGCACCAAGGCCACCGGCTGCTCATGCAGGGCCAAAGGCACCAACAGGCCCAACAGCCAGCTGGGATCACTCCCGGGGGCCAAGCGCACCAAGGTCTGGTCGCAGCGCCGCAAACTGCGGGCCACCAAGCGACTCAAGGTGAGGTGGTGCGGCCAGCGCGCCTCCCCCTCCTGGCGGAGGAGCGCCTTGAGCTGTTGGTGGGCCTTGGCTTCCAACATCCGCGAATCGTAGGAAGCTGGATCCAGACGACTGTTCAGCGATGACCACCCCCTGGCGTGAACGACCGGTGGGGATCGTGGGCCTGGGATTGATCGGTGGATCCCTCGGCCTCGACCTGTTGGGCCAGGGGGTTGAGGTCCGGGCCCTGGTGCACCGCGCCAGCACCGCCGAACGCGCCCGGGAGCGCAAGCTGGCCAGCCGGATCGAACAGGACCCCTCCGTGCTGGCCGAGTGCGGCTTGATCGTCCTGGCCCTACCGCTCGATCGCTTGTTGAATCCCGATCCGGAGCTGCTGGCAGCGCTCCCTCGCCAGGCGGTGATCACCGATGTGGGTTCGGTGAAGCAGCCAATCGCCACCCTCTGGCAGCAGAAACACCCCCGATTTGTGGCCAGTCATCCGATGGCCGGCACGGCCGAGGCGGGCGTGGAAGCAGGCCTAACGGGCCTGTTTGCCGGACGCCCGTGGGTCGCCACCCCAACCGAACAGACTGATCCCGAAGCCCTCGCCAGCGTGCAGGGCCTGGCGGAATCTCTCGGGTCCCAGTGGCTCACCTGCCCGGCCGCAGCCCATGACCGGGCGGTGGCCCTGATCTCCCACATGCCGGTCCTGGTGAGCGCTGCCTTGCTCCAGGCAGCGGAGCAGGGGGGAGAGGCCGCCTCCGCCGCGGCCCTGGTGCGTCAACTGGCCTCCAGCGGTTTTGCCGACACCAGCCGGATCGGCGGCGGGAATCCAGAGCTGGGCACCTTGATGGCCCGCTGCAACCGCAGCGCAGTCCTCGAAGCCCTGAACCACTACCGCCAGCAACTCGGCGCGCTTGAAGCCCTGGTGGAGAGCGAAGAGTGGGATGCCCTTCAGGGGGCCCTCAGCCACTGTCAGGCCCTGCGGCCGGAGTTTCTCTAGCGCCAAGCCCTACCGCTGGGCCATGAGCTCCAGGGTCCTGCCCTCTGCGGCCAGCAGTTGGCGAGAGGCCATCAGGGCCGACAAGCTGACCCCGGCCGTGCCTTCGCCGGGATAGATCGCATCGCCGCAAAGCCAGAGCCCCGGCAGGGGGGTCCGACTCGCCAACCCAAAGGGGCCAAAGCGACTGGGGTGCTGACCCAAGCCCCCCACGAAGCCGTAGGGGCGACCGGTCCACCCCGAAAACCCCCGCGGCGTGGCCAGCTCCGCATGGAGGTAGTGCTCCGGTCGCAGGCCAAACCAGTGCTCCAG
>JAURGL010000065.1 GCA_030833825.1 Vulcanococcus sp. SFB_649D_100_25
GCATGGATGGCGCCGGCGGCGATTCATCAAGGGGGTCTCTCCAAAGCGCATGGGTTCGAGGGCCCGCTGCCGGCGCCGCAGTTCGTTGAGCGCTTGCTCGGTCTCAAACCGTGCCCAGGCCGCATCGAGGTTGTCGGGCTGTGGTTTGGGGGCGCTGGGCTGGGTTGTGGCCTGTTGCAGCTCCCGGCCAATCGCCTCCAGCCGCTCCCAGTGGCTTCGACCCTGATCCATCAGTTGATCCACATGGGCCTGGGCACGCTGGGCCAGTTCAGTGGCCCCAGCCGCTTGCGCCCGTGCGGTTCGCTCGCGCCACTGTTTGATCTCAGCGGCCAGCTCCAGCAGTTGCCGGCGGTACTGGGCGGCTTCGTTGAGCAATTCGGAGCGGAGCTTTTCGCTCTGTTCCGGATGCGCGCGCAGAAAGGCCTCAAGTTGCTGCTCGAGTTTCTCCTCGAGCTGATCCCACCACGACCAGGAGCTCACGCGGGAGGCTGCTCCGGGGCTCGGGTGATCAGAGGGGCCTCGATCTCCTCCTGGAGGGGGGTGATCGCCGCTTCACGGGAACGCAGCAGCAGTTGGGTCAAACGGGCAATGCCACCTTCGCCGAGGTTTTGGCTTGCCAGTTGCTCAAAGGCTGCGCCATAGAGCTCCTCGAGTTGTGCGATCAGGCTCTCCCGCAGGGCCCGCACGGCCTGGCGCTGCTCTTCCCTCGACATGCGGATCCTCCGAAGGGGCTCAGTCTGCCTGCTTCAGCAGGTGGAGGGACAGGTCTCCAGCCCCATCACTCCAGCGTTCCTCACTGCGCCAGCCCGCCTCCGAAGCCAGGGCCAGGAAGCTCTCCGGGCTGTACTTGTGGCTTGTTTCAGTGATCAGGGCTTCGCCCCCATCAAAGGACCAGTCCCGGTCGCAGAGCTGCACCACTTGCGCCTGGTTGCTGACCAGGGCCATCTCGATGTGGCTGGCTGCCGGCAGCCAACGGGCTCTGTAGCGGAACTGATCGACCTGGAAGTTGGCGCCGAGGTCCCTGTTGAGCCGCGTCAGCAGATTCAGCGCGAAGGCCGCCGAGATCCCCGCCGCATCGTTGTAGGCCGCCTCCAGTCGCTCCACGGCCTTGGGCTGATCGATGCCAATCAACAACTTGCCGCCCGGGCCAAGCAGCCGCCGAAACTGCCCCAGCAGCGCCCGGGCTTCCTGGGGCTCGAAATTGCCCAGGGAGCTGCCCGGGAAAAACCCCAACCGCCGCTGTTGCGCCAGCAGGGGATGGAGCGGCAGCTGCTGCATCTGGCTGTAGTCACAGCAGATGCCGAGCATGGGCACCTGGGGATGGCGCTGATGGAGCCGCTGGCAGGCAGCCTGCAGGTGCTCAGAGCTGATGTCCAACGCCACATAGGCGGGGTTGCTCATCGCCTCCAGCAAAGGACTCACCTTGCGGGCGCTGCCGGCCCCGAATTCCACCAGGGTGCCGGCCCCGAGGGCTGCGGCCATGGCCGGGGCCTGGGATTGCAGGAGGGCGGTTTCGGTGCTCGTCAGGGTGTACTCGGGCTGCTCACAGATCTGGTCAAACAGGCGTGAGCCTTCCGCGTCGTAGAGGAACCAGGCCGGCAGTTGCTTGGGGCTCTGACTCATCCCCTCGATCACCAGTTGCCGCATGTCCGTGGCGGCGGGATGCAGGTCGATCAGCTCCAGCGGCGCATGCAAGGTGCTCGTCATCGCTGCACCCCTTTCGCCAGTCGCAGGCCACTGGCCATCCAGCGACTCTGGGGTGGATAGAAGTTCCGGTAGGTCAAGCGTTCGTGGCCTTCCGGGGTGAGGAAGCAACTGCCCCGCAGCACGAATTGTGAGCTCATGAATTTGCCGTTGTATTCACCGATGGCCCCCTCAGCGGCCGTGAAGCCGGGGTAGGGGCGATAGGGACTGCCGGTCCACTGCCACAGGCATCCGAAGGCCTGCTGCAGGTCCCCACTGGCGGCGGCCACTTCCCATTCAGCTTCCTCCGGCAGGCGTGCCCCTGCCCAGCGGGCATAGGCATCGGCTTCAAACCAGCTCAGGTGGCGCACGGGGGCCTGTGGATCACGCCCCTGTCGGCCAGCCAGGCTGAATTCCTCGTCGCCACGCCAGTAGCGCGGGGACGTCCAGCCCCTTTGCTGCACCACAGCCCAGCCCTCACTCATCCACAGATCGGAGCGTTGGTATCCCCCGTCAGCGA
Organism: Vulcanococcus sp. SFB_649D_100_25; assembly: GCA_030833825.1. GTDB lineage: Bacteria > Cyanobacteriota > Cyanobacteriia > PCC-6307 > Cyanobiaceae > Vulcanococcus. The sequence goes on from JAURGL010000065.1 coordinate 2,204, forward strand.
TGAACGCTGCGAATTCGGCGTTCGTGACCAGCCGTTGGGCGATGGCGAAGGGCTCCAGCCAGACGCGGTGGCGGGGGGCTTCGTTGTCGAAATGGAAGCCCGGTTCAGGGCCATGGCCGATCTCGACGAGGCCGCCAGGACACTCCAGCCAGCTCAACTCCAGCCCCGAGGCATGGGCCTGGTAGGAGGCCTCCGGTTGGATCGCCCCCGCTTCCGCTGGGTAGGCCGCTGGTTCCAGGCTGTTGCGGCTGAAGCCATCCAGCAGATCCATTAGCAGGAGCTCCTGGTGCTGCTGCTCGTGATGCAGGCCCAGGTCCAGCAACGCCTCTGGTAACCGCTCGATGTGCTCCTCCAGGGCAAGCGTCACCCGTTCTCGCCAGCTCAGGACGTCGTGAATCGAGGGCCGGCTCAGCAACCCCCGTTGCGGGCGGGGGTGCCGTTCTCCCACCGCCTCGTAATAGCTGTTGAACAGGTAGCGCCAGCGTTCGTCGGCCGGGGTGTAACCCCGGGTCGAGCGCAGCAGGAACTCTTCGAAAAACCAGGTGGTGTGGGCCAGGTGCCATTTGGCCGGACTGGCGTCGGCCATGCCCTGCAGGCACAGGTCCTCAGGCTCCAGTCCCGCCACCAGGGCTTCGCTGTGGCTGCGAATTCGCCGCAGCCGCGTGGACAGCATGGGCACTCAAGCTCTGTCGAGACCCTAGAAGCTCTGGGCCAAGCCGTCAGTGGCCGCTTCTACGATCCACCTACTGCAGATCGCGTGGACCGAGCGCATGGGCGCCAGCACTCCGGGGATCACATCCGGCTTCGTGGGTGCGGTGGGCAACACCCCGCTGATTCGCCTGAAGGCCCTCAGCGAGCTCACAGGCTGCGAGATCCTGGGCAAAGCCGAATTCATGAACCCGGGCGGTTCTGTGAAAGATCGGGCAGCCCTTGGGATCCTCCTGGAAGCTGAGGAGCAGGGTCTGCTCAAGCCGGGCGGCACGGTGGTGGAGGGGACCGCCGGCAACACGGGCATCGGACTGACCCATCTCTGCAACGCCCGCGGCTACCGCGCCGTGATCGTGATCCCGGACACCCAATCCGCCGAGAAGATCGGCTTGCTGCGCAGCCTGGGGGCTGAGGTGCGCACCGTTCCAGCGGTTCCGTACAAGGACCCCAACAACTACGTGCGGCTCTCCGGCCGGATTGCAGCCGAAACCCCCGGGGCCGTCTGGGCCAATCAGTTCGACAACCTGGCCAATCGCCGCGCTCACTACCGCAGCACGGGCCCCGAGATCTGGCAGCAGACCGCCGGAAAGGTGGATGCCTGGGTGGCGGCTACCGGGACGGGGGGCACCTATGCCGGCGTGGCCCTTTATCTCAAAGAACAGAACCCGGCCGTCCGCTGCGTGCTCGCCGATCCCTATGGCAGCTCCCTCTACAGCTGGACCACCTCCGGTGAGCTGGTTAGCGAGGGCAACTCGATCACCGAGGGCATCGGCAATAGCCGGGTGACCGCCAATTTGGAGGGGGCCCCGGTCGATGACGCGGTGCGGATCCACGACCAAGAAGCCCTTGAGACCATCTACGACCTGCTCTGGCAGGAGGGCCTGTTCCTTGGGGGCTCGGTCGGGATCAACGTGGCGGCGGCGGTGGAAACGGCCCGCAGGCTGGGGCCTGGGCACACCATCGTGACGGTCCTGTGCGATAGCGGCGATCGCTATCGGTCACGTCTTTATGACGGTGAGTGGCTGAAGGGCAAAGGTCTGCAGCAACCTGAGCGCGCGGCTTGATGCCACGGCGTTGGAACGCGAACTGATCACGGCTGATCTCGACCCCCCTGCGCTGGTTGGAGAGCGCTATCGGCTTGTACGGGAGCTGAGCAGCAGTTCAGGTGGCAGCCTCTGGTGCGCCGAGGATCAAGCGACCGCTGGCGCCCTGGTCGCCCTGCGGCAGATCTCCGAGGATCAGGACCGCTGGCGCCGCAGTTGGCTTCGCCTGCAAGGGTTGTTGCACCCTCAGCTGCCCCGCTGCGCCGATGCCATCAGCGTCGATGACGCCCTCTGGTTGCCGCGTGAATGGGTGGAGGGTGACCCCTACCAGGCGCTGAGCTTGAGCGAGGTGCTGCAGCTGCTCAAGCAGTTGTTGCCCCTGCTCTCCGTGCTCCATGGCCAGGGCCTCAGCTGCGGAGAACTCTCCCCCGCCACGGTGCTGCGGCGCTCCAGTGATGGGTTGCCTGTGCCGCTTGATCTGGGGGGCAGTGCGGCCGAGCACCCTTGCCAGGACCTGCGGCAGCTCGCGGAGCTGGCCTTGGCCGTGGTGGCCCCAGGCGAGGCTGAAGCGCTCCAGCAGCTGGAGCTTTTCCAGCGCTTGCACGGTGCTGAGCCTGAGGAGCAATTCGCCTCGGCTGATGCCGCATTGCAGGCGTTGCAGCAGTTGGGTTTGGTGGAGTTAGGGGAGTCTCCTGCTGGAGAACCGTCGCCTCCCCGTCCAGCCCCGCGCCGCCGCAAGCAACGCCAGGAGCAGGATGTTGAGGGGCGCATCGGCCCAGTCGTCGTGGCCTTGGTGGTGGCGGCGGTGGTCAGCACGGGCCTGGGTTGGCTCCTGCTGAGCCGCGGCAAGGTGGCCACACCCTCAGCCGCCCCCAGCCTGTCGCTGCCGTCCCGTCTGCCGGCGGCCGAGGTGGATCAGCGTGAGCAGTTGCTGAATCGCTTGCGCGCCCTGCAGATTGATCGTCGCTGGTTCCTCAAGCTTGTCGACGCCAGCCTGTTGGATCGCTACCCGGAACGGGGCGGCCGCCTGCCGGGCGAGAGCCAGGATGACGCCCCCCTGCGCAGGGTCTGGAACGAGATTGCTGAGGACTGGTTGAGTCGTGTCGAACAGTTGCCCCTCGACCTGCGCACCCGCCTCGGCAGCTTGACCAACGGTGACTGGCGCCGCCGTCAGGACGCATTGGTGAGTCGCGGTTTGAGCGCCAAGGTGGTCGAGCAGTTGGTGAGCGGCAGCACGGCCACCCTGCTCAGTGATCGTTTTGGCTCGGAGATGCCCCCGGAGCCCTTCCGTCAGCTCTGGTACGCGGCCGCCGAGCAGGCCCTGGGTGGTGTTCAGATCGAATGGTTGGACGCCAAGCCGGGTAAGCCCATCACCGTGTCTTCATCCGTGGCAGCCGGCGGGGCCCGGGTGTTCCCCGTGAAAGTCCCCCAGGGCAGCCGTCTGGTGCTGGGGGTGAATGGATCCCCGCTGATGCAGATGAGCGTCTTTGATGCCCAGGGGCAGGTCCTGGAGGATCGCGGCCCCTTGCGTGTGGTCAGCCTTGGCGAGGTGACGCGAGCTCCCGTTCAGGTGTTGGTGATCAACGAGGGACTATCGACGGCGATGCTCACCCTGTCGCTGCGGGCCGATCCCTAAATGCGCGCTACCGCCGCTTTGGCGTCCTTGATGTCCTGCTTGCGCCGCTCTTCCTGACGCTTGTCGTGCAGTTTGCGCCCCTTACCCAGGCCAATGGTGGCCTTGATCCAGGACCCTTTCAGGTGCAGGTTCAAGGGCACCAGGGTCAGACCCTTCTGGTCCACCGAGATCCTTAGCTTGTCGATCTCGCGGCGGTGGGCCAGCAGCTTGCGGGTCCGCAACGGTTCGTGGTTGAAGTAAGCCCCTGCGTGGGTGTGGGGGGAGATGTGGACGTTGTGGAGCTGGAGCTCTCCCTGACGAATCAGGCAGAAGCCATCGCGCAGATTCACCTGGCCCGCCCGGATCGACTTCACCTCGGTGCCCGTCAGCTCGATGCCGCACTCGAGGGTTTCCAGAATTTCGTATTGATGCCGCGCGAAGCGGTTGTCAGCCAACAGCTTGTTGGCGGCATCCCGAAGGGCCTTGGCGTTTTTTTTGCCTCCGCCCTTGGCCATCGCCACGCGCACTCGATCCACCGACCCTAGAGATCCATCTGCTGGCCGGTGGCAGCACGACCCCGATACCCTCGGGCGATGGCCATTGTTTCCTCGGGCTCCAGCGCTCCTCGTGGATCACGCCCCGAGCCGGCGCCGAGGTTGGTGGACGCTGCCGTGCAGGAGCACGAGCAGGAGCGCCCCCTGCAGCGGGAGGATTCGCTGCGGCCCCGCAAGCTCGCGGACTACATCGGTCAGAGCGAGCTCAAACAGGTGCTCGGCATCGCGATTGAGGCCACCCGCACCCGCGAGGAGGCTCTGGATCATGTGTTGCTCTACGGCCCGCCGGGTTTGGGCAAAACCACCATGGCCCTGGTGCTGGCTGAGGAGCTGGGGGTCCGTTGCCGGATCACCAGTGCACCGGCCCTGGAGCGCCCCCGGGACATCGTGGGCCTGTTGGTGAATCTTCAGCCCCGCGAGCTGCTGTTCATCGATGAGATCCATCGCCTCACCCGGGTGGCGGAGGAACTCCTCTATCCAGCCATGGAGGACTTCCGACTGGATCTGACGGTTGGTAAGGGGACCACGGCTCGAACCCGCACCCTGCCGTTGGCCCCTTTCACGCTTGTGGGGGCCACCACCAGGGCGGGTTCCCTCAGCTCACCGCTGCGCGATCGCTTTGGGCTGATCCAGCGTCTTGAGTTCTACGGACTGGAGGATCTGCAGGCGATCGTGCAAAGAGCTGCAGGTCTGCTGAATCTGGAGCTGGAGCCGGAGGCGGCCCTGGAGGTGGCCCGCCGCTGCCGGGGCACCCCGCGCATTGCCAATCGCCTCTTGCGTCGCGTGCGTGATGTGGCGGCCGTTGGCGGCCACAGCCTGGTTGGAGCGGCTCTGGTGCAGCAGGCCCTGAGCCTGCACCGGGTGGATGGCCGCGGCTTGGATGCCAGTGATCGCCGCCTGCTGGATCTGCTCCATAACGGCTATGGGGGCGGCCCCGTGGGCCTCGACACCCTGGCGGCAGGTTTGGGTGAGGATCCCGTCACCCTGGAGTCCGTGGTGGAACCCTTCCTGTTGCAGCAAGGCTTCCTGCAGCGCACCCCCCGCGGTCGGGTGATCACGGAGGCCGGGATTGCCCACCTGCGCGAGCACGCGGCATGAATGCCCTCTGTGCCCTGTTGCTGGTGGTTCAGCTGAGCCTGCCTCAGCTGTTTGATCAGGCCCTCTCCGCGAGCCGCGAGGGGGACTTCTCTGCCGCTCTGCCCCTGTGGAACCAGGTGTTGGAGCTGGCCCCCGAGGATGCGGCGGCCTGGAGCAACCGGGGCAATGTCCAGTTGGCCCTTGGTGATCCCCTGGCCGCCATTGCGGATCAGACCAGGGCCATGGAGCTCGATCCCACCAACGCTGATCCCCACCTCAACAGAGGGACCGCGGAGGAGGCTTTGCAGCAGTGGGATGCAGCAGAAGCCGACTACCGCTGGATTCTGGAGCGCTCGCTTGATGCCTCTGCGCTTTACAACCTGGGCAATGTGCAGGGGTCCAAGGGTGACTGGCAGCAGGCCCGTGAGAGCTTCGAAGCGGCTGCGGAAGCCCGGCCCGGTTTTGCCATGGCCCGCTCCAGTGCCGCCCTGGCTGCTTTTCAGATGGGAGATCTGGATTCGGCCGAAACACAGCTCAGACGCATCATTCGCCGCTATCCCCTGTTTGCCGATGCCCGGGCTGGTCTCACCGCCCTGCTCTGGCGCCGAGGAGCCTCCGGGGAAGCTGAGAGCCACTGGGCATCGGCCGCGGGCCTGGATCCCCGTTACCGGCAGACACAATGGTTGTTGGAGATTCGGCGCTGGCCGCCGCTTCCCACCCAGGCCCTGTCTGACTTTCTGGCCTTGAGCAGTTGATGCCTCCCTTGCTCTCCAGCGAACAGATCCAGGCCGCAGTAGCGGCCCAGCTGCAGGAACTGGTGGCGATCCGGCGCCATCTGCATGCCCACCCGGAGCTGAGCGGAAACGAGCATCAAACGGCGGCTCTTGTGGCCGGTGAGCTGCGCAAACTCGGTTGGAGAGTCCAGGAGGGTGTCGGGCGCACGGGAGTCCTCGCGGAACTTGGGGCCGGTACCGGTCCGCTTGTCGCTTTGCGGGTCGACATGGACGCCCTGCCGGTGGAGGAGCGCACGGGGTTGGCCTATGCGTCGGTGCATCAGGGCCTGATGCATGCCTGCGGCCATGACATCCACACCTCTGTCGGCTTGGGCGTTGCGCGGATCCTGGCGCCCCTGGCCCAGCAGCTGCCAGGGACCGTCCGTTTGTTGTTCCAGCCGGCGGAGGAAACCGCTCAGGGGGCAGCCTGGATGCGGGCTGACGGGGCCATGGAAGGCGTGGATGCCCTTTTCGGGGTGCATGTCTTCCCGAGCTTGCCGGTGGGCAGCATCGGGGTACGCAGCGGCAGCCTCACGGCCGCGGCGGGGGAGCTGGAGGTGGAGGTGCTGGGCGAAGGCGGGCACGGTGCGCGGCCCCACCAGAGCACCGACGCCATCTGGATCGCAGCACGGGTGGTGAGTGGTTTGCAGGAGGCCATCAGCCGCCGCCTGGATGCCCTGCATCCGGTGGTGGTGAGCTTTGGGCGCATCGAAGGGGGCAAGGCCTTCAATGTGATCGCCGATCACGTGCGCCTGCTGGGCACTGTGCGCTGCCTTGATCTGGAGCTTCACGCCCAGCTGCCCGGTTGGATCGAGGAAACGGTTCACGCGATCTGCAAGGGGTACGGCGGGGAAGCCCGGGTCCGCTACCGCTGCATTTCCCCGCCGGTTCATAACGACCCCGAGCTCACCCAGCTGCTGGCGGGCTGCGCCACGGACTTGCTTGGCCGTGAGCAGGTGGAGTGGCTGGAGCAGCCATCGCTTGGGGCGGAGGACTTTGCTGAATTGCAGCAGGGCACCCCAGCAACGATGTTCCGCCTTGGCGTTGCAGGCCCCAAGGGCTGCACGCCGCTGCACAGCAACAGCTTTGACGCGGATGAGGGGTCCTTGGCGGTGGGTGTTCAGGTGCTGAGCGCGAGCCTGCTGCGCTGGTTGGCTGCGGAGGCTGGCCGATGAAGCGCTTGCATCGCG
>JAURGL010000066.1 GCA_030833825.1 Vulcanococcus sp. SFB_649D_100_25
AGGGTCCCGCTGGGGAGTGTCTGCAGCTGCTCAGCCAGGGGGGCCTCCAGGGAGCGACTCCCCGCCTGCACCGCCTCCCCCAGACGGGCTGACGCTTTGCCGGTGGGGGCGGACAGCTGGATCCGCAGCTGGGGGTTGTGCCGCAGGACCGCCGCCAGCATCTGGACCACGGTGGAGGTCTTCCCCGTCCCCGGTCCGCCGGTCAGCAGGACCAGACGCCGTTCCAGCAGGGCCCTGACCGCCTCGCATTGCTGCCCATCTAGGCCCGCCGCCTCCGCCCGCCGTTGGGCCGCGCTGAGCTGGGCCGCGCTGGGGGCCGGTTCTGTGGGGGTGAGCCCCAGCTGCACCAGCTGCTCCAGGCAGCCCTGCAGCTGTTCGTGCCAGCGCCGCCAGCGCAGCCAGGATCCGTCGAGCACGATCGGTGCCTCGGGGTGCTGCTCAAGCTCTGCGGCCCGGACCAGCCAACCGCAGTTCCGGAGGGCCTCCAAGGACCCTTCCGGAGGGGGTTCGGCCCGGAGATCCAGCCCCAGATCCCCGCGCTCGAGGGCCTCCGCCAGGGCCGTCACCACCGCTGAGAGTTCAGCCGGCAGCGCTCGGCCGCCCGGGGGCGGGAGCAGGCGGGTCAGGCTCTCCAGCAGGGCGGGCGCAAGGCTGCTGCTCATGGCTGCCCCTCCCGCAACAGGGCATCCAGGGCCAGGACCCGCTCGAGGCTGGGCTGATCCACCAACACCCCGGGGGTGGGCGCCTGGGGGGATCGCCCCGGGGCGTTGATGGCCCCAGGGACACCACGCAGAAACACGTAGGCGTAACCGCCGAGGTGCTGTTCGCTGTTGTAGCCCGGAAGCCTCCACAGCAGGTAGCGATGCAGGGCAACCAAGTAGAGGTGCGCCTGCAGGGGGTAATGGTTGCTCGCCATCAGGGCTGACATCGCCTCTTCGGAGTAGTCGATCGGGCCGCAACGGCTCACGGTTCCCTGGCTATCGCGTTGACCGAGCCAGTTGCTCTTCCAGTCAGCGACCCACCAGCGCTCCTGCCAGCAGAACACCAGATCGATCGACCCGGTGAGGAAGCCGCGGCTGGCCACCTCCAGACCGTTGAGCAGACGCCCGTAGCCGGCCCCGAAGCGACCGCCGGGGTGATCGCTGAACACCGATGCCAGCCCGCTGCTGCGCACCAGGCGCCCCTGCTCGGTGTGGGCCAGGGGCAGATCAAAGTTCATTTCGTTGAGCCAGCTGCCGGCCGGGAGATCCCCGAGGCGGCAGTCCCCCAGGGCTCCACCGAGGGGGCTCTGCACCAGCTGCTCGAGGCCCAGCACCAGGGCATCGCTCAGGTCGGGGCTGAGGCCGGCGCGGGGCAGCTCCAGCTCCACAACGGCCCGGCAGTCGCTTTGATCCCCCGCCGCCAGGGCCCGGTAGTCGAGGCGCTCAAGGATGCGGTGCAGGGCATCCCCCGGCCCGGCCCCCCGCGGGAAGTGGGCCAGCGGGCCGAGGGCCGGCCAGTCGGGTTCGCAGGCGGCTGCTGGGGCTTCTGGTGCGATCGCTGCCTCGCCGTCCCGGCTGAGGGCATCGGTGTCCCGCCCCTCCTCGCGCATCTCCGGAGGCAGGCTGGCCTGGGAGTGGGCCCAGGCGGAGTAGCTGGCCCTGCCCCAGCGGCTGTCGAGGGAACGTTGCGGCCGCGGCCCCAGCTGCAGGGCTCCGGCATGGGGTTCGGGCCGCCAAGGCTGCGGCGGCGCTGGTTCGTTGCTGGGACTGCGGCGATGCAGGCCGAGATCCCGCTCCCGCTCCCCCTCTAGAAGCCAGGAGCTGAGGGGATTGGCGGGCTCGGCCTGGTCGGCCCCGGGCCAACCCAACAGCAGCAGGTGCTGGGCGCGGGTGCAGGCGACGTAGGCCAGGCGTTCGGCTTCGGCGGCCTGGGCCTCCTGGTCCTGCTGGGCGGCAAGGCGTCCCTGACCCCAGTGGGGGTTGCGGTGCAGATCCAGATGGGGTTCGCCCCGCTTGCCGGGGATCCAGCGGCGCCCGACGCTCGCCCGGCTGGCCTGGGCGGGCTTGCTCCCTTTCCAGAGGTAGGGGCAGATCACCACGGGATACTCCAGCCCCTTGCTGCGGTGCACGGTCACCACGGCGATGGCGGATTCGGCGGCATCGCTGCGGCAGAGGTGATCGTCGGGGGTGTCCCGCTCCTCCTGCAGCCGCAGGCGCCTCAACCAGTCGGCGGCGGCTGCCGCCCCGAGACCCTGGCGGTGCATCTGTTCCTGCACCAGCTCCGCCGCCTGTTGCAGATCCGCCAGGGCGCGGCCCCGCAGCGACAGTCGGGCCAGCCCGGCGCTGCCCTGCAGCTGGGCCAGCACCGCTGTGAGGCCCTGCCGCGGCAGGCGCTCAGCCAGGGAGCTGAGCTGCGCTGCCAGACGGTCCCAGTCCCTGGCCTCGGCCTGCTGGATCTCGCGGGCACTCCAACCGAGCAGGGGTGAGGCGGCGAGCAGTTTCTGCCGGCCGGGATGGCCGGGCTGGGCCAGGGCATCGAGGAAGCGCTGCAGGGCCGAGGCCCCGAGGCTCTCGAACACATCGCCCCTGCTCACCAGTCGGCTGGGGAGTTGACGGCGTTCGAGGGCGGCTCGCAGGGCCTCCGCCTGGGCATGGCGAGAGACGAGCAGGCAGATGTCTCCCGGTTGGAGGCATCGCCGCGTCTCGCCCTGGATCCAAGGGAGCTGTTGCTCGAGAAGCTCCTGGCAGATGCCGGCCACCTGCCCCTCCAGCTGGCGTGGATCGAGCTCGAGGATCTGCAGGGCTGATTGTCCGGCGGGCAGCTGCAGGGACCCCTTGTTGGCCTTGGCCTGCACGGCGGGGACCGGCAGTTCTGAGCGCCTGAGTCCCGGCTGCATCAGGGCGTTGAGGGCCTTGACCAGCGGTTCGCTGGAGCGCCGGTTCTCCACCAGGCCAAAGCGACTGTCGGCCTGCTCGGAGGCCAGCCGGTAGGTGGCCAGCTCTCCGCCCCGGAAGCGGTAGATGGCCTGCTTGGGATCCCCCACCATCACCAGCAGATGCCGGGCCGGCTCGGTCCCGAAGGCCCTCTGGAGGATCCTCCACTGGATCGGATCGGTGTCCTGAAATTCATCGATCAGGGCAGCCCGGTACCGCTCTGACACCGCCCCCAGCAGCGGACTGAGACCCGCCTCCGCGGGACCTGGATCGAGCGCTTCGAGCAGTTGGCTGAAGCTCATCTCCCCGCTGCGCTCGCGGCGCCGCCTCAGTTCCTCGCGGCCCCAGTGGGCGAAGTGCAGCAGCAGCAGTTCCGCTGGCCCATCCACCAGCCGGGCGATCGCCTCAAGCAGGGGGCGCTGCGGCAGGGATACCCGATCCCCATGGGCCTGGGCCGCCGCCTTGCAGAAGGGACCGGGATGGAAGTAGCCCTTCAGATCGTCCTGGCTCAGCACCGCCGCGTAGTCGGGCAGGGCATCCCCGAGGCTGGTGATCCAGCCCTGCACCTTCTCGAGGCGATCGGGTTTGGCCTTGAGGCGGTAGGGCTTGTAGTCGACCCCCAGGCTCTTGAGTTCCTGGGCAGCGGTGGCGAAGTCGTGCTCGAGGTCCTCCGCGCTTCTCTGCCAATGGGTGAGGAACTGCTGCCAGAGCTGCGGCCACAGGGCGCTCAGCTGCTCGGCCAGGGGTTCATCGCTGCCCATGCCCTCGGGCAGGGGATCGAGCCGGAGGGCGGGATCCCCATCGAGCTTGAGCAGCAGGTTGATCAGGGACTCGGGAGCGATCTGCAGCTGCTGCAGTCCCGCCAGCAGTCCGGGGGGTAACGGCAACACCTGCTGCTGCCAGTAGTCGTGCACCAGTTGCTCACGCCGCTCTCTCCCCTGACGCTCGAGGGACACCGCCGGCCCCAGGCCCGCTTCGAGGGCCTGGCGCTGGAGCGTGCGCCGGCAGAAGCCGTGGATGGTGGTGATGTCGGCGCGATCGAGACGCTCCAGGGCCAGCAGGAGCCGCCCCTGAACCGTCCGCTGCTCGCTCTGCGGGAGGTGGGCGAGCCAGGTGAGCAGGGGTTCATCGCTGTCCCCATCCCCAGGGCCCTGCAGCAGTTGCAGGGCCTCCTGCAGGCGCCGTGCGATCCGATCCCGCAGTTCCGCGGCCGCGGCATCGGTGAAGGTCACCACCAGCAGCTCCTCCACCTGCAGGGGCCGCTCCCCCTCACTCAGCAGGCGCAGCACCAGGTGGGCGAGGGCAAAGGTCTTCCCGGTGCCGGCGCTGGCCTCCAGGAGCCGTAGGCCGGGCTCAAGCGAAAGGCCATTGGCGTCGAAGGGGGGATGGCTCATCGCTTCAGGACCTGCCGCCTCTCGAGCAGCGGTTGATGGAGCTCCAGGGCCAGGGCCTGCAGCTCAGGACTGAGCAGTTCGCTCAGGGGGAGATCCGATCCGAAGCAGACCCTCTGCACCGGGTCCTCCCGTTCGCCCTGGCTCTGGAAGCTCCCTTCCCAGGTGTTCTGGGCTTCGATCCAGCCCCGTCCGCGGGCCTCGGCGGCGGCATAGGCCCAGCCGGTTTCCGGTGGCAGGGGCCAGCAGCGCTGCCGGTGCTCCCTGCGCCAGCTCAGGAGCTGCTCCAGCTGCTCTGCCGCTTCGCTGGCGTCCAGGGGCTCAAGGCGCTCGAGCACCCGAAAGCGGTGCTGATCGCGGCCCACCAGGGCGGCGCCGCGGGGCTTCTGGTCGGCTGCGCAGGCCAGGAGCAGTTCCAGCCAGAGCTGCAGCCGCTGGGGGGTCCGGGGCCTGGCGGTGTGGACCAGCACCAGCTGATCACCCCGAAACCTGAGATCCGCCTGCAGCTCACCCCAGCTCAGGGCCATGCCCTCCTCGGGCCCCAGCAGCTCCAGGCAGCCCCAAAGGCTGCTCCAGCGCTGCTCGAGTTGCCGGGCCTCGAGCACTCCGGCGGAGAGGGGCGGCAGCAGGCCTCGGCCCCGCTCCAGCGCCAGCCAATTGGGCTCCTCGATCTGGTCTCCGGCCTCGTCGGTGGCTGCCTCGAGCTCTCGGCGTAGCAGGCTCGCCCGCTGGCGTTCCTGCAGCTGCAGGGCCTCGAGATCCAGCACCGGGGTGTCGCTTTCCCTGGGCCTGAGCCCCAGTTGCTCGAGCCAGATCTGCTGCGGTGTTTTGATCCACTGCACCAGATCCCCCCAGGGATCTGGCTCCAGTGCGGCGCTGCTGACCTCGGCTGTCTCGCCATCGGCCAGGCCGGATGGCGCCCGCAGGTTGCCGTTCTCCAGCTGTTGTCTCACCTGGAGGAGGCGTCGATCACAGCTGGCCGGCTGCCAGGAGCCATCGGGCAGGAAATTGCTGCGTTCCAGGGCGTTGGCGGCATGTTCCCGCAGAGGCACCCACTCGAGCTGCTGGGAGAGCAGTTCCAGCCACTGCCGCACGGGGGTGGAGGCCTCGAGGCGCTCCCCGGTCCGCTCATCGCGGCTACTCCAGCTGATCAGCAGGTGTTGGCGCGCGGAGAGCAGGGCCTCGAGCAGCACGTAGCGGTCCTGGTCCCCACTGCTGGGATCGCCCAGGAGGCGTTGCTGTTCCATCAGGTGGAACCCTGGCCGTTGGCTCTGGCGGGGGAAGGCCCCGGCATCGAGGCCCATCAGCACCACCACCTTGTGGGGGATGGCCCGCATCGGTTCGAGGGCACTGATGGTGAGCGCCCCGGAGCGGTGCCCGAAGCGACCGCTCCCCTCACTGAGCCGTTCCGACAACACCTCCGCCACCACCGGGGCGGCCAGCCTGAGATCACTGCCGGAGGCGATCGTCTGCCAGTCGCTGAGGGCGGCGTGGATGGCCTGCAGCTCCCAGGCCCAGGTCCCTCCATCCCCGAACAGCTCCGGCAGTTGCTCCCGCAGGCCCTCCACCCAGGCGGAGACCGGCCGGGCCTCACGCAACCAGCGCAGGCTGCGCAGCAGCTGACGCAGCAGAGAGAGCCAGCGCCCCTGCTGCTCGAGGCTCCCCTGGAGGGCCAGGGGAGCGGTGTCCGATGGGGCCAGGCCGGGCCGCTCCGGCAGCACCAGGCCCAGGACCATCCGATCAATCGCCCAGCTGAGGCTGTGGCTGGGTTCCCCGCCCCGGTCCGTCCCATCGAGTCCCCAGCGGAAGCCCGCCCGTTGCAGGGCCTGGGTGATCTCCCCGGCATCCGTGGGCTCCAGCTCCTGCGCCACCAGCAGGGGGGCACAGCCCAGCAGGGTTTCGAGGGCCGATGCGGTGAGGCGTTCTCCCCCCAGCTGCAGCAGTTGCACCAGCCCCTGGGCGATCCCCGCTTCGCTTTGCTGGCTGCGGTCGGTCAGCCTCCAGGGCAACTGCACCCCGGTGGCCTCGGCATCGCCGAACACGGCCCCCACCAGCGGGGCGAACGCCTCCACCTGGGGAGTCATCACCAGGATGTCCCTGGGCTCAAGCTCGGGATCGGCCGCCAGCAGTTGCAGGATCTGATCGCGCACCACCTGCAGTTGTCGCAGTCGCCCCGGACAGGCGTGGAAGCTGAGGGACCGATCGCCCGGCCCCAGCTCGAGGCGAGGGGTTGTCGCCTCCGCCTCCGTCTGGCCCCGCGCCAACTGCTCCTGCAACTGCTCCAGCAGGCTGGGGCTGCGGCCCTCCTGGCGGGCCACGCTGGCCGGGGCAAAGAACAGATCTCCCTCTCTCCACTCCCCCAGCTGGGTGTCACCGCTGCCCTCGAGCAGTTGCTGGAACTCCGCCCCCAGTCGCCCGAAGCGGGCCTCCAGACCGGGCACGCTCAGCAGCCACTCGGCGGCCAGGGGATCCTGCTGGCCGGCCCCATCGCGCCGCTGCCAGAGGTCGCGGCAGGGGGTGAGCAGGTAGAGCTCCACCGCCCGCACGGCCGAGAGGCTCTGCAGCAGTTCTACCTGCACCGGAGCCAGGCTGCTGAGACCAAACAGGCGCAGTGGTTGCTGGGCAGGCAGGTGGGGCCTCCAGCCCTGCTGCAGCGCCCGGATCAGCTGGCGGGCCCGGAGCCCGAAGGGACGGCAGTCCAGACGTTCCGCCAGGCTGCGCACCAGTTCCGGTTGCCAGAGTTGCCCGCGGGCCTCGCGGTCTGATCCGGCGAGCCAGGCCTCGATCAGCTCCGGTCGGTAGAGCCCGTAGTCGTCAACGGCATCGGCCATCGCCCGGGCCAGCTGCCAGAGGGGTTGATCGAGTCGTCCCGGGCTGGAGTTCCGTTGCTGCAACCAGTGCCTGAGGGGCTCGGCCCCTGGCTTTTCCAGCAGCTCCGGCAGCAGCTCCAGCAGCGGCCAGACCAGGTTCTGGGCACGCCAGGGATCCGGGCCGGTGGGGCTGCTGCGCTTCTCGATCTGCTCCAGCAGCTGATCCACCTGCTGCCTGAGGAGGCTGGTGGGGAAGGGAAAGCGCAGATTGGCGGCGATCCCGGCGGGGTTGGCCAGAGCCAGTTGCTCCCCGAGCCAGCGACTGGTGGGCCAGGTGTTCACCACCACCTGGGCCTGCTCGAGCACCCCGGGAGGCTCGAGGTTGAGGTTGGTGGCCAGCACCGAGGCCAGCAGCTCAGCGCGGTTGCTGCGATAGACGGTGAGCAATGCTCAGCAGCGACTCAGGCTCGGCGTCCGCAGGATATCGGGAGTGTTGGGTTGCAGGCCAGGGACGGACACCACCTCGCGGGTTTCCGGGCAGTAGGCACTGAGGTCCCCCCCGTAGCAGGCCCCGGTGTCCACCATCACGATCTGGGGCAGATGCCGCACGTGGGGGCCGGGGGTGTGCCCGATCACCACATCCCCGAAGCGCCCGTCGTAGTTCTGCCAGAAGCCCATCCGCACCCGCAGATCCGGCTGCCAGCTGCTGGGATCGAAGCCGGCGTGGGTCGCCACCCAGCCTTCACCCCAGTAGGCCATGGGCAGTTGGCTGAGGCGCCGCAGCCACAGGGCGTTGTCGATCCCATCCAGCGGCTGCTCTCCGTTCTGGAGGGCGTTGATCAGGTCCTGCTCGTGGTTGCCCCGCAGCCACACGGCCCGCCCGCTCTCCACCAGTCCCCAGATGCGATCCATCACGGCGGGGGTGTTGGGGCCCCGGTTGATCGCATCCCCGCAGAAGATCAGGCGATCACGGGAGGGCAGCCTCTGGAGGAGATCCTCCAGGGCGGCGTCACAGCCATGAACGTCACCGATCACCCAGTGGCGGGATCGTCGGCTGGCGGTCGTCATCGGGACGTCGCAGTCCTCTCAGTCTGGCCGCAGGTCGGACGATCTGTCAGCCCTGCGCCCTGCGAAACGCGATAACTTCGGCTTAACCGCTGTTCCCCAGATGGATCCCGAGAGCAAGGGTGAGCAGCAGCCCGTCGATCCGCGTTCGCTCACGGTCCTGCAGAGGGTCTCGATCCTGGTGAAGGCCCTCGATGGGGCCAAGCGCACCAATGAGGCCCTGGCCCGCTGCGCCAACGGGGACGAGATGGTGGATGTCCTCCTGAATGCCTCGGCAACACTCGGTCTCGGGCTGACCCGCGCTGAGCTGATCCGCACCCCCCCGATCCGCGATTGGGTCTGGTGGAAGAACAAGGAGGCCGTGCTCACCATTGGTGATGCCAAGCCCCGCTATCAGCAAGACGGAGCCCAGGGCCGACCCACGGGGGAGGAGCCCCGCAAGAAGTTCCTGGGCCTGTTCTGAGAGGGCGATCCCTGGCTCAGGCGGCGCTGGCGAGGGCGTCGGGGATCGAGGCGCTGGGGGCTTCGAAGCTCCCCTTGGCCACAAACTCCAGGCGCAGCTTCATGAAGTCGATGAACTTGGCGTCGGTGGAGACCACGGCCGCGGCGGGCTGGGGCACCTGATCGGCGATGCCCTTGAGCTCGGGGGACTGGAGGAAGGCGGGACGCTTCACCAGCCAGAAGTCGATGGCCTTGCCCTGTTCCCCGTAGTTGCGCACCCGCTCCCGCAGCACCTCGTCGAGGGGCTCCTCCACGGTGAGGAAGGCCTCACTGGCGGCCACGAAGTGGTACTGGGTCATGAACTGGGGCTGCCGAACAGGGGTTCTCGGCGGGGATTCTGAACCAAAGCCTTCATCTGCCGCACGGCCTCCTCCAGGCCCACCGCCAGGGCACGGGCCACGATCGTGTGACCGATGTTCAGTTCCTCCATCCCCTCAATGGCGGC
>JAURGL010000067.1 GCA_030833825.1 Vulcanococcus sp. SFB_649D_100_25
CTCATTGGTGAGCACAGGGGCCGTTGGTGAAGGAGTGGCAGACAAGGGATTCAGCGGGAAGAGACCAGGGCGGCAGCCAGGGAGGTGTGCAGCCCGTGGGAGCCACGGAAGGCAAACACCTGGGCTTGAGGCAGACCCGCCAAGGCGAGGTCCCCCAATAGGTCAAGGAGCTTATGGCGCACCGGCTCGTCGGCAAAGCGGAGGGGGGGATTCATCCAGCCCTCGCCATCGCAGACCAAGGCGTTATCGAGGGCCCCGCCCTTGATCAACCCAGCGGCCAGCAATTGCTCCACCTGGTCCTTAAAACCAAAGGTGCGCGCCGGGGCAATCTCCCTGACGAAGGCATCGGGGCTGAGCTCCAGGCTGAACAACTGGCGTCCGATTGCCGGGTGGGGAAATTCAATCGCTGCCCCCACTCGCAACTGATCACTGGGGAGGGCGGTGGCAAAGCTCTGACCCTGCTGCAGGGTGATGGGCTCCCGCAGGGCCGCTTGCGGGGAGCGATCCCCAAGGCAATGCAAGCCGACCTCCGCAACCGCCTCCACCCACGGCTGCGCCGAGCCATCCAGCAGCGGAATCTCCTCTCCATCGACCACGAGGCGGGCCGAGCTGATGCCCACGCCCGCCAGAGCAGCGAGCAGATGTTCCACGGTGGCCAGGCGGCGCCCCTCCAACTGCAGGGCTGTGCAGAGCTGGGTCTCACAGACCTGAGATGGCTGCAGGCGCACCGCCGCGCGCTCGGGCTCATGGAACCAGGCCACCGTGTATCCGCTCTGGTCGCTGGGTTCAATGCGAACCCGCGCCTGGGCACCGCTGTGCAGACCGACTCCGCTGCGCTCAACAGCCTGAGCGACTGTCCAGGATTGGCTGTAGTCGCTGGGCCACACCGTCACAGCAGACACCTCAGAACTTCCAACCCACGCCGAGGTTGAAGCGCCAGTTCTGGGTGAAGTTCTGGCTCGCCACTTCCAGACGCAGCGGACCCACAGGAGTGGAAACAATCACACCGACACCCGGAGAAACCCCTTGACCGGGCTTCTTCAGCAGGGTGCCGGGGTTGCCTGGCACATTCGCCTGGGAACCGAAGGTGGAGCCGGCATCGATGAACATCTCACCGCTGATGATGCTGAAGATGGGGAAGCGATATTCGACTGTGGCCTCACCAAAGCTCTTACCGACGCCCAAATCGCAGTCGTAGTAACCACGAACGGAGTTCGCGCCACCCAAGCAGAAGGCTTCGTAAACCGGCAGGCTGCCCAGATTGGTGCCGACGGATACCTGGAAGGCGAGGGCCTGCTTGCAGTCTTCCTTCTGACCGGGCTTGGGCCGGCAGCCCTTGTAGAGCTTGAGCCATTTCACCGGGATGTAGTGGGTACCGCTAGCCCTCAGACGGTTGAAGGTCGGTGAATTGGGGCCCACCGAGAAGAACTGCTCGGTGCCGAGACTGAGGAAGTTGCCCTTCGTGGGGTTGCGTGGGTCATTGAGGGTGTTCATCGACGTGGCGACCCGCACACCCACCAACTGGTTTGTGGTGGCCCCGTTCTGACAGTTGTAGGCCACACAAATCACGTTGCCGGCTGTGGTGGTGCCATTCCCCGTGAAGTTGTTCGACGCCACGGCGTAGGGCATCGACTGGCCGGCGAAGTTGATCGGCCTCACCTGCTGGGCATTGAGACCCACCACGACGTTCCACGGAGCCCGCTTGTAAGGATCACCGCCGTTAAGAGGTCGCACGAACTGAACGTTGCCACCGATGCGCTGGATGGCCACGGCGTTGCCATCGAGCGTGAACCAGTTGTTGTTGTCCCCGAGCTGCGGGTTGGCCGCCTTGGCTGCGGTTGCTGAGGAGTAAGGGCCTTTAAAGACAGTGGAGTTGCTTTGGTAGGCCATCGCCGTGCTCGGGGCGTTGTAGAAACCCGATGAGACGTCAGAGACGGTGTAGAAATTGCCGTTCTGCTGACTTTGAAAAACCTGGGGCACCTCCCGGCTGAGGAACAACTTGGTGCGGAAGGCGGTCCTGTACTTATCACCCTTGATCCAGGGATCGGTGAAAGACAGATCCGCCAGGCCGCCGAACTGGCCGTAGGTGATGTTCAGCGCCAGATCCCAGGCACGGCCGAGCAAGTTGCTGTCCTGAATCTGGATTTGACCGAAGACGCCCTGGCTCTGGCTGTAGCCCAGACCGCCGGAGAGGGAACCGGTGGACTGCTCCACCACACCCAGCACAATCGTCACCTCACCAGGAGTGCCCGCCACGGGCCGCAGGGTCACCTTCACATCGCCGAACAGACCGGTCCCGTAGAGCCGCTTGATGTCCTCCTCAAGTTGGCGACGGTTGAAGGTGTCTCCTGGTTTGATCGAAATTTCGCGGGTGATCACCCAGGTCCTGGTCTTGCCCTTGATGGGCTGCCCCTTGTCATTGGTGCTCTCCCCCTCCTTGTTGAGGAACTGCACCTCAACGCCGGCGACGGTTCCTTCCCGCACCTGCAGTTGAACAACCCCATCGGGGCTCACGCGGGTTGGTCCGCTGACGCGGGCCAGGGAGTAGCCCTGATCGGCGTACCACTTCTGAAGCTCAGCTACCCGACCCTGCAGGGCATTGAGGTTGAGGGTCTTGCCGTAGTCCGCCGCGAAGGTGTCGGGGATGAGGTTCGGGGGGATCTTGGTTTTGGCCCCCACCCCATCAAGCTCCACCTTGGTGAGCACCGGGTTGGGAACCACCGTGACCACAAGACGAACCCCGAGGGGGCCATCCACGGGCTGGATGCGGACATCAGAGAACCAGCCTGTGGCGTAGATCGCCGACAGATCGTTCTGCAGCTCGCTGCGGGTGACGCGGCTGCCAGGGCGGGTGGCCATGGCGTCGTAGACCGCGATTTCGATCCGCTCCTGCTCAGGGTGCCCCTCGGCCCCCTTCACCACCACCTCGGAGATCAAAACCTTGGGTTCGGCTGCAGCGGATGCCGGAGCGAGGCTGTCGGATGACTGCGGTAGGGCCGAGGGGCTTTGGTCACCCTGGCGGGGAGTTGCTTGAGGCTGAGCGGTCTCGCCTTGTGGGGAGTCGTCCTGAGCCCAGACCGGTGGACTGAAGAGGTTGGCGCCAGCCAACACCGGAAAGGACAGAGCCAGACCAAGGGGGCGACCCAGACCGGCGATGCGGTTCTTGCCGTTGCGGAGAGCAGCCATCGATCCGGGGTCTGAGCGGCGAACCGCAAATTCCGCCGAACTTACTTGGATGTGCGGGGTGCTGGGCAGGCCTCTTGGACCCGTTTGAGAACCTCCCCGTAGGCCTCCACAACACCGCCGAGATCCTGACGGAAACGATCCTTGTCCAGGATGCGGTCCTGGGCATCCGTGACGCGGCGATCCCAAAGGCGACAGGTGTCAGGGCTGATCTCGTCGGCCACCAGCAGCTGACCCGCGGCATCGAAGCCCAGCTCAATCTTGAAATCCACCAATTCCAGATCGATGCCCGCAAAGAAGCTGCGCAGGGCGTTGTTCACCGCCATGGCCAGTCGCTCCACCTCCTGACGCTGCTCGGGGGTCAACACGCCCAGCCGCTGCAGGCGCGCGTCCGTCAACAGGGGATCGCCATAGGCGTCGTCCTTGTAATAGAGATCCAGCAGCGGGGGATCCAGGGGCGTACCGGGATCGATCGGCATCTGCTTGCAGAGGGATCCAAAGGCGATGTTGCGCACCACCACCTCCACCGGGACGATCTTCACCGGCTTCACCAACATCCAGTTGGGCTCCTGCAGGGC
Organism: Vulcanococcus sp. SFB_649D_100_25; assembly: GCA_030833825.1. Taxonomy (GTDB): domain Bacteria; phylum Cyanobacteriota; class Cyanobacteriia; order PCC-6307; family Cyanobiaceae; genus Vulcanococcus. The sequence continues at coordinate 3,762 of JAURGL010000067.1, forward strand.
CAGGTAATGGGTGGCAACGCCTTCCCGTTCCAGGAGCTCAAACAAGCGCGATGAGATCTGACAGTTCATCAGACCCTTGCCGGCCAGCTGAGCCTTTTTCAGGGCATTGAAGGCCGTGGCGTCGTCCTTGTATTCGACGGCCACGAGATCGGCCTGATCGGTTTGAAAGACCCGCTTGGCTTTGCCTTCGTACAGGAGTGATCCGAGGGTGTAGGCGGTCATGGTTGCGGTGCGGCGTGGCCTCCGGGATCGCGGGGGGAGCGCAGTTGCTGCTGCAGCTGCTCGGCGCGGGCGGTCTTCACAGGATCTTGGCGTGTGAGGCGCCACTCGCTGTAGGCGTCATCCACCCGCTGGCTGAGCTTGACCAAGCGTGCCCGGGCCCGCTGGGCCACTGCTCCACCCGATTCCGACTCGATCAAGTTCCGCTGCTGCTCCAGGAGCTGGGCGGCGAGACCCCAGGCCTGAGCGGATGCGGCCTGATCCAGGGCGCGCTCCATCAGTTGATCCCGTTCGGCCAGGGGCAAGCGCTCCAGCAACTGGACCGCCAGCCGCAGGCGCTCCGCCGCCACCTCCCCGGGCCGCTGACCTGCCAGGAGCATGGCCGCGGCCTCCTGGGAGCGTCCGAGCACCATTAGGTGCTCGGCATACAGATCCAGGGCGGGCTTGGTCAGAAGGCTCCCGTCCTTCCGGATCTTTAAGGGGAGGGCGATCGCGTCGAGCGCCTGGGGCGCTCCGGCTGTGAGCTGCTCCAGCAGCTGGGCCGCCAGCTGGTGATGCAGACCGGCCTGGGCAGCCCGCCACCGCTGAATCAACCATTGCTCCCGCTCCAGTCCGGGCGCCGGCCCATAGCGGTTGAGCACGGCCAGGGCCCCCTCGGGGGCACGGCAGCTCAACAGGGCATTGGCGTTCACCAACACCACAGGGAACGGCTGCGGAGCCGGGGCAATCTCGAGCAGACGCTGCTGCAGCAGACGCAGTCGCGTCACAAAATCGAAGCTGGCGGCCTCCTGGCAGGCCAGATTGAGGGCCTGGAGATCGCCGCTCTTGAGGAGCTCCTGGAACTCAGCCTCAGGCGTGCTTCCCTCCACGTCGGGAGCGGACGGACCAGTGGGTTTCTTGGGGGCCGGCTTGCCGCGCAGCAGATCACCGATCAAGGGCAACTTGGCCTCAACCGGCATCAGCAGTCCGCCCAGAGCGGGCAGCACGCCGAGAGCGACCGCGAGCAGCAGCCGTCTCCGGTGACCCACCGGCGTGTAAAGAAGAGATGGCAACGACAGCTGTCCTCTGGGGACAACCTAGGGGAGCTCTCCGATCCGACATCCCTCCTCTGGTCCCATGAACGCCGCCGCCCCCCTGCAGAGTCCCGCCCACGTCCTGGTGGTGGGTGGCGGTGGCCGCGAAAACGCCCTCGCATGGGCCCTCTGCCGCAGCGCTGGGGTGGAGGCGGTCTGGGTGGCCCCTGGCAACGGCGGCACCGCAGAACTCAGCGGGTGCCGGCAGCTGCCGATCCCGGAGTCGGACCATGGGGCCCTGCTGGAGGCCTGCCAGGAGCACCGGATCGATCTGGTGGTGGTGGGCCCGGAGGCCCCCCTAGCAGCGGGCCTGTCGGATCGTTTGCGGCAGCAGGGCATCGCCGTGTTCGGCCCGGGGGCCGATGGCGCTCAGCTGGAGGCCAGCAAACAGTGGGCGAAGACCTTGATGGTGGAGGCCGGCGTGCCAACAGCCGGCTTCTGGAAAGCGAACAGCCGCGCTGAGGCACTTGCGGCCCTGGAAGCCCAGGGCAAGCCCCTGGTGGTGAAGGCCGATGGGCTGGCCGCCGGGAAAGGGGTCACCGTGGCCGAAACCATGGAGGAAGCCCGAGCCGCGATCGAGGAGATCTTTGCCGGCCGCTTCGGCGCTGGCGATGGCGCCTCCCTGGTCCTGGAGGAACGCACCCACGGGCCAGAGGTATCGGTGTTTGCCCTCTGTGACGGGGAGCAGATGGTGCTGCTGCCGCCGGCCCAGGACCACAAGCGCATTGGCGAAGGAGACACCGGGCCCAACACCGGGGGCATGGGGGCCTATGCCCCAGCGCCCCTGCTGGATCAGGCCGGGCTCGAGCAGGTGCGGCAGCTGGTGCTGGAGCCGACCCTGGCGGCCCTCAAACAACGGGGGATCAACTACCGCGGCGTGATCTACGCCGGCCTGATGCTCACGGAATCGGGGCCGAGCGTGATCGAGTTCAACTGTCGCTTCGGGGATCCTGAATGTGAAACCCTGATGCCCCTGATGGGGCCGGAACTGGCGACGGTGTTGCTGGCTTGCGCCCGGGGCCAGCTGCACAACGCCCCCAGCCTGACCATCTCGGGGCGCTGCAGCGCCTGCGTGATCGCCGCAGCCCAGGGATACCCAGGCGAGATCCGGAAGGGTGATCGCATCGACAGCCAACTGAACAGTGGGGATGATCTCCAGCTGTTCCATGCCGGCACGCGACGGGACGAGCAGGGCCACTGCTTCAGCAGCGGCGGCCGGGTGCTGGCGGTGGTGGCCCAGGCCGAGACCTTTGATGACGCCTTTGCACGGGCCTATGCCGGGCTCGGGCAGGTGCACTTCGAAGGCATGACCTACCGCCGTGACATCGGCCATCAGGTCCGCAGCAACTAGGCTCGCCCGGTGATCAGCAGCTCCGCCAGCCCAGCTCCGCGCCAATGGTGGCAGCGGCTGGCGCGCTGGTGGGCCGAATTCAGCCTGCAGACCAAGCTGCTGGCGGCCGCCACCTTGGTGGTGAGCCTGATGATGACCGGGATCACCTTCTTTGCGCTCAACGGCATCCAGGCGGATGTGCGCATGAGCGACACCCGCTTCGCCCGTGATCTCGGTCTTCTGCTCTCGGCCAACGTCACCCCCCTGGTGGAGAAGGGCAATGATCGGGAGCTGGCGGATGTGGCGGAGCGCTTCTGGCGCTCAAGCCGGAGCCTCCGCTACATCTTCTTCGCCGATCCCGATGGGGTCATCTACCTCGGCATCCCCATCAGCGGCACCAGTGGCAGCAGCGAACTGCTGCTGAGCCGCAAGTTGGAACTGCCGGCCGACCTGGCCCGCCGTCCCCAGAACCCCCTGATCCGGCAACACCTGACCCCCGATGGGCAGGTCACGGATGTGTTCGTCCCCCTGGTCTCCGGCGGGCGCTACCTCGGGGTCCTGGCCCTGGGGATCAACCCCAATGAGGCCGCCCTGGCCAGCGCGGCCCTGAGCCGGGAAGTGACGGTGGCCGTCTTCATTTCGATCTGGGTCCTGGTGATCCTGGGGGCAGTGTTCAACGCCTTGACCATCACCCAACCGGTGAAGGAACTCCTCAGGGGTGTGCGCTCGATCGCCGGCGGTGACTTCGAGGCCCGCATCGCCCTACCCGTGGGCGGTGAACTGGGGGAGCTGCTGGATGGCTTCAACGACATGGCCTCGCAGCTGGAGGCCTACAACGAAGCCAACATCGAAGAGCTCACCGCCGCGCAGGTGAAGCAGCAGTCGCTGATCGCCACCATGGCCGATGGGGCCGTGCTGCTGGATTCAGAGGGGCAGGTGGTCCTGGTCAACCCCACCGCCCGGCGCCTGTTCCGCTGGGAGGGCCGCAACATTGAGGGGACCTCGCTGATGGCCGAGCTCCCGGAGGCCCTGGCCCTCGATCTACAGGGGCCCCTGGAGAGCCTGCTGGAGAACGAGAAGGAGAGCAGCGACGTGCGCTGCAACTTCGGAGAGCCGGCCCGAACCCTTCGCATCGTCCTTCAGTCCGTCCGGGATGCCAGCGGGGAAACCCTCAAGGGCATTGCTGTCACCGTGCAGGACCTCACCAGGGAGGTGGAGCTCAACGCGGCCCAGAGCCGTTTCATCAGCAACGTCTCCCACGAACTGCGGACTCCTCTGTTCAACATCAAGAGCTATGTGGAAACGCTCCACGACCTGGGTGATCAACTGAGCGAGGAGGAGAAACGGGAATTCCTGGCCATTGCCAACGCCGAAACGGACCGACTCACCCGATTGGTCAACGACGTTCTCGACCTCTCACGCCTGGAGAGCGATCGGGCCTGGGCGATGGAGCCGCTGGAGCTGCGGCCGGCCATGGAGCAAACCCTCCGCAACTACAGGCTCAATGCCGATGACAAAGGGGTCGCCCTGGAGCTGGAGGTAGAGGAACAACTCCCACTGGTGCTGGGCAACTGGGATCTGCTCCTACAGGTGTTCGACAACCTTGTGGGCAACGGCCTCAAGTTCACGGCCTCCGGGGGCCGGCTCTGCCTGCGGGCCTATCCGTGGCCGGACAGCTGCCAGCTCGATCCCAGCACCGCTGCCAATGGGGACAACCCCATGTGCCCTCTCACCGCGCCTCTCCCGAAGCTGCGGGTGGAAATTGCCGACACGGGATCCGGGATCTCTTGGGAGGATCAGCAGCGCATCTTCGAGCGCTTTTTCCGCGTGGAGAATGCGGTGCACACCGAGGCCGGCACGGGGCTGGGCCTCTCGATTGTGCGGGGGATCCTCGAGAAGCACGGCACCCGAATCCGGATGGCCAGTGAGCTGGGTGTTGGGACCACGTTCTGGTTCGACCTGCCCCTTGAAGATGCGGACGGGGATGAACTCCGCGTGGATGCGGAGCGCCTCAGCAGCAGGGCCCTGGCCTAAAGGCGATCGTCACTGGAGACGCCCTGAACGATGCGCGAGAGCTCGCTGCGCTCATCGGTGTTGATCCGATGGGGCACCCCGCTGATGATCCGCTCAAAGTTCGAGAAGGAATCCTTGATCTCCGGCCCGTTCCCGGTGATGACGAATTCACGGATCCCCTTGTCGTGCCAGGACCCACGCATTTTGAACACGTTCAAGGCCCGGGCCATCTCGCCGCGAATCTCCACATATTGGAGCAGCAAGATGGTGTCTGTGATCGTGGAGATATGGGAGTCCGTGATGGAGTGACTTCCCATGAATTCTTCAGAGGTATTGGTGAAGAATCCGGCAATTTCTTCCTGCTTGGCATACCCAGTCACCCCGATCACAAACTGCCGGAAGGCGTTGTGACTCACCCCCCGGGCTAGAGCGGAGAGGGAGTCAATCGCCATCCGTGACGGCTTGAACTGACCGATCTCCGTTTTGATGATCTGCAGGTGATCTTCCAGACCCGTGGATTCGGGATAGGCGCAGATGATCTTGAGCAGGCCATCGCGCTCCATCTCCTCAAAGTCGATGCCCCAGCTGGTGGCATTGCGGAGCAACTGTGCCCGCGATTCCTCATAGGCAAACAGGATCGCCCGCTCCTTGTTGGCGCAGGCGTTCT
>JAURGL010000068.1 GCA_030833825.1 Vulcanococcus sp. SFB_649D_100_25
TTTCTTGATGCGTTGGATCAACATCTCAACGAGAGGACACGCCTGATCAAGGGCCTTGAGGCCTACACGGTGTTGCCTGTGGCCTTGGCTCAAGATGCAGGGAGCGCCTGGTTCTGGCGCCGTCTGTTCGCCCTCCAAGAACAGCATCCCAATGCTCTGGTGCAGGGGCTGGCGGCTGCTTTTGTGCAGGCCAACAACGTGATCAAGGTGGGGATCTCCTCCGATCGGCGCTATGGCCCGATCCTCAATTACGAGCTGGCCTTGAAGATCGCCCTTCGTCTCGCCGAGGTGGGGTTTCGACCCGACCAGGGATCACGGTTGGTCCTGCTCGGCTACAGCGGGGGAGCGGAGATGGCGATGGGTGTTGCCGATTACCTGAAACGTCTCTGCAGGGCTCCGGTGCGCATCGTGAGCTTCTGCGGTGTGTTCAGCGGCAATCAGGTTCTCGCTCAGATCGATGCGATCACCACGATCGTTGGTGACCGCGACCCCGTTGCGGCGTTTGGACAGATCGCCTATCCGGGACGCTCCTTCCTGCTTCCGTTATCCAACTGGAACCGTGCCCGGGCCGCTGGATTGGTGGAGCGGGTGGAAGTGGCGGGGATGAACCACAACGGGCTTCAGGGCCCCTTCGCCGAACGTCATCGCCCGGAGGTGGTCCGAGCCATTGTCCAGGCCGTTGACTCCAGGGCAGCCAGTTCAGGGCTGTGAGGCCAAGTCGCTGAGCTGATGGACCAGGGTGAAGGGGCTGCTGTTGGGCTGACACCGCAGAAGGCGGCTGCGCGCATGATCCGCCTCTGGGCCAAACAGGTTGCCGTCATGGGGGAGCTCCTCAATGGCGCGCCGGTACGTCGCCAGGGCCTGCCGGTGCTCTGCAGGGAGTGGGGTGTTCTCTTCGAGGTTCTTGCAGCGCTGGAGCAGGCGTTCACGCCAGATCCCCCCCAACAACACCGGAAACAGCTCGCAACGCCCCTCGATCGCCTGTTGCAACACTGCGGAGCTGTCGATGCAGAACCCCAGGGCCCCATAGCCCCCCAGCCAGAGCTGGCCTGCATCGCTCTCGCTGTTGTGCACCAGGGCCATCACATCGCAGAGGGCCATGGCTGCTTGGAGGCGTTCCCCATCCCATCGCTCCCCCAGGTAGCGAACCGTTCCGTTGTGCCGGTTGTTCTGCCACGGCCGGTCCAGGTCGTTCAGTCCCTCCCAGCCGCAGAAGCCCTCGGTTCCCTGGTAGTACTGCAGAAGGATGAGCTTCTCCTCCCGGCGCAGTTCCAGCTCCAGGCAGCTGTGGGGCAGCAGGCTCTGCAGCTCCAGGCCCTGGGGTCCCAGGAGACCCGTGCGGATGGGCAACGCAATCGGCACCTGACTCCAGCCCCCGCCTGCCCGGGGCAAGCTGGCCCCAAGTCCGAAGCTGGCCACGCTGCAGCGCAGTTGCGCCGTGATCTGCCAACCCGTCTCCACCAGTGAGCTGATCCATCGGCTGCTGCTGACGCACTGCTCAAAGCGCCAGGGATCATCGGGGTCTTGCAGGTTGGCCCCCAGGCGGTTGAGCACCTGGGCGGCCCGCCCATTGCGGCGACGTTCCGCGTCGCTTTGCCCATGGGACAGACCGGTGTTGCGCCAGATCAGGCCACCACTGAGGGCCTGATCCTCAACGGCATCCGTCTTGATGCTTGTTATGGACGCCGCGGGGAGATCTCCAGGGGTTGGGGAAGAGGGACCTGAACGTCTCAGCAGCTGCTCCAGGCTCTCCGGCAGGGATGTGCCGTCTCCCCCGTGCCACAGGTCACTCGCCGTTGGTTGTGCCGTGGTGGCGGCCCTCAGCAGATGGGGCAGATCATCGGCAAGGGCGGCTAGCAAGCCAGGGGTGAGCAGGCTGCGTTCCAGCAGGCCCCCCAGGGTCTGCAGCTGCTCTGGCAGTTCAGCTGGGGCCAGTTTCCAGCCGCGAGGCAGCAGCCACAGCAAGGGCAGCAGCTGGGGACGATGCAGCTGATGCGCCAGGCGCTTGAGCCAGTCAGCCCGGGTCAGACCGGAGCGAAAGACCGTCAGCTCAAGGGCCTCCTCAAAGCTGATCAGCGGTACCTCACAGCTCCAGCCGGTCTCAAGGGCCAGTGGATCGGATGTCGACATGGCTGGGCCCATGTCGACAATCCTGATGGGCCTTGGCTCAGACGGCTACCAGGCCGGAGTGTCGGATCAAGGCATCGCTACTGGGCTGACGACCGCGGAACGCTTCGAACACCTCCTTGGGATCCAGGCTTCCCCCGAGGCTCAGAACGGTGTCACGGAACCGGCGACCTGTGACACGGATCTGATCTTCGTTCTCAAGTCCCACCTCCTCAAAGGCTCCGAAGGCATCGGCACTGAGCACTTCGGCCCACTTGTAGGAGTAGTAACCGGCTGCGTAGCCCCCCGCAAAGATGTGCCCGAACGAGCAGAGGAAGGCATCCTCATCGATCGGTGCCAGGACTGTGGTGTGACGAGCAATGTCCCGCCGCAGCTGCTCAGGACTGATGCCGCTGCCTGGATGCCATTGGCTGTGCAGCCGCAGATCCACCAGGGCGAAGTGCACCTGCCGCAGGGTGGCTGAGCCTCCCATGAAGGTGCGAGCTGCCAGCAGCTTGGCGTAGTCGCTTTCGGGTAGCGGGCTTCCGTTCTGCCAATGGCGGGCCATGCCCATCAAGGTGGCGCGGTCGTAGCACCAGTTCTCCATGAACTGGCTCGGCAACTCAACCGCATCCCACTCGACGCCATTGATGCCAGCGGCCTGGGGCCGCTCCACGCTGGTGAGCATGTGCTGGAGGCCGTGCCCGAACTCGTGGAACAGGGTTTCCACCTCTTCAAAACGCATCAGGCTCGGGGTGTCCCCCACCGGCGGGCTTTGATTGCAGATCAGGTAGGCCACCGGCAGCACGGCCCTGCCGTCCTCGCTGCGGGAGCGCACCAGGCATTCATCCATCCAGGCTCCGCCCCGCTTGCTCCCAGGACGGCTGTAGGGGTCGAGGTAGAACCCGGCGATGGGCTTGCCGTCCTCCAGGATCCTGAAGAAGCGCACATCCGGATGCCAGATCGGGGCTTCACCGTCTGCCGCCTGGATCGTGATCCCAAACAGGCGCTGGCTGAGGGAGAACAATCCCTCGAGCACCTGGGGCAGAGGGAACCAGGGCCGCAGGGCCTCACTGTCGAGTTCAAAGCTTTCCTTGCGGAGGCATTCAGCCCAGAAGCTGATGTCCCAGGGGCGTAGATCGTCCGCTTCCTCGGCCCCATGGCGTTTTGCGCAGTCTGCGAGGGCTTGGAGTTCCTGTTGGGCGATTGGGTAGGCGGCCGTGCGCAGTTCCTCTAGCAGCGTTTCCACCGCCTGCTGGGACTCGGCCATCTTGGCGGCGATGCTGACCTCGGCCCAGTTCCGGTAGCCGAGTCGCTTGGCCTGCTCGCCGCGGAGTCGCAGAATCTCCTCAATCAATGGCCAGTTGTTCAGGGCGTCGCCCCCCTGGCCTGAGGCGCGGCTCACATGGGCGGTGTAGACCCGCTGGCGCAGGTCCCGCCGCCGGCTGTATTGCATGAAGGGGGCGTAGCGGGGCATGTCGAGGCCCATCAGCCAGGGGCCCTGCTCCGGTGTGGCCTGGTCATCGCCGGCCTCCCGTGCCGCCTGGGCCAGCTGCTCCAGCAGGCTCTCGGGCAGTCCTTCCACGTCTTCCGGCTGGCTGAGGCGCAGGGTCCAGCCGTTTGTTGCATCGAGGACCTGGTTGCCGAAGCGGGTGGAGAGCTCAGCTAGCGCCTGGCTGGCGGCATTGAAGGCATCCTTGGCTTCGCCTTCCAGGCCAACCCCGCGGAGCTGCATGTCCCGCAGTTCTGCTTCGAGGATGCGTTGTTGGGTCCCATCGAGTTCGCCACGGCGCTGCTGCAGCTGTCTGAGTGCCGCGAAGATCACTTGGCTCTGCCCGGCTCGATTGCCGAATTGCACCACCGCCGCCTGCTGTTCGGCATGGGCTTCTCGCAACTGCGGGGAATTGCAGACGCCGTTGAGGTGACTCACCACACCCCAGCTCCAGCGCAGTCGCTCCCCCAGTCGCTGGAGGGGGTCCATCACCGCTTCCCAGCTCAGGCTTTCCTGCCCGTCCAGGCTCTGCTTCAGGCTGCTCTCAAGAGCTGCGAGCTCGGCTTCCAGCTCCTCCAGCAGCCCAGGGATGTGCTCCCGCACAGCCTCCGGCGTGATCGCTTCAAACTGCGGCAGCCCCTCACCCCGCAGGATCTCAGGGGTGTCCGAAGACGGCATGGCGTTGGACAAGGACTGAGCGCTGGTGGCAGTCATGGGAGCGAGCAGCAGGGCCTAAAGCCTTGATCAAGGCCATTTCAACCCAGCTGCGTCAGCGCGCGTGGTTCAGCCGAGGGCGGGAAGCCGAAGCGCCACCACGGTGTGCTGGGCCAGGTCATTGGCCAGCGCCGTGGTTGTGGCTTCGTAGACATCAATCGCGACCCGAGGCCAGAACCCGATCACCAGGGTTGGGACCAGGAGGGTCAGGCCGATCAGGAGTTCGCGGGGGCGCATGTCCCCGACCACCGCGAGTGCCGGAATGCGGGGGCCGAAGAACACCCTGCGGCAGAGGCTGAGCAGATAAATCGGGGTCAGCACCACCCCAATGGCTGCCAGAACGATGGCGATCACTCGGAACCCGACCGTGAAGCCATCGTTGCTGGTGACCCCCAGGAAGACGGTGATTTCACTGACGAAGCCGCTCATCCCCGGCAGGGCCAGAGACGCGAGCGAGCTGGCCACGAAGAACGCGAAGGTGATCGGGAGCACCTTGGCGAGCCCGCCCATGTTGGGGATCGAAAGGGTCTTGGTGCGCTCGTAGAACACCCCCGTGACGAAGAACATCGCGGCGGCGATCAGGCCGTGGCTGATCATCTGCAGCATGGCCCCACTCATGCCCAGGCTGTCGATCGCCCCGATGCCCAGGAGCACAAAGCCCATGTGGCTGACGGAGCTGCAGGCGATTCGCCGTTTGACGTTGTCCTGGGCCAAGGCGTTGAGGGCCCCATAGACGATGTTGACGATCCCCAGGACGATCAAGGCCGGCGCGAGCTGCAGGTGAGCATCCGGCAGCATCTGCACGTTGAAGCGCATTAGCGCGTAGCCCCCCATCTTCAGGAGGACCCCTGCCAACAGCATCGAGACCGGTGCATTGGCTTCACCGTGGGCATCGGGAAGCCAGGTGTGGAGCGGGAACATCGGCAGCTTCACCCCAAATCCCACCAGGAAGCCCAGGTAGCAGAGCAGACCGAAGGTGCCGCCCGGAGAGCGGGCGATCAGTTCGCTCAGGTTCAGGGTGAATGGTCCATTGAGGGCGAGGGCCAGGCCGCTCACCAGGATCAACAGGGACGCCGTTGCCGTGTAGAGGATGAACTTGGTCGCGGCGTACTGCCGCTGCTGACCGCCCCAGATGGCGATCAACAGATAGACCGGGACGAGCTCCAGCTCCCAGGCCAGGAAGAAGAGCAGGAAATCCTGGGAGAGGAAGACGAGAGCCTGGGCCGAGGCCTGCAGCAACAGCAGGGCGAAGTAGAGGCGGGTTTTCTTCTCAATGTTCCAGCTGGCCGCCACCGACAACAGGGTGACCAGACCAGAGAGCACCACCAGCGGCGCCGAGAGGCCATCGGTGGCGAGGGACCATTCCAGGCCGATCGCTGGCACCCAGGCGAAACGTTCGACGAGCTGCAGGCCGGCGATCGAACCGTCGTAGTGCTGGCTGTAGACAAACACCATCAATGCCAGGTCAGCCAGCAGGGTGACCAGGGCAATGGAGCGGGGCAGCTTCGGATCGGTGCCATCCCCGGGGAGCAGCATCACCAGGGGAGCCACCACCGCTGGCAGCAGGGCGATCAGGCTGAGCCAGGGAAAGGTGGTCGGGGAGCTCAGAAGGCCTTCGCTCAGGGCGGAGTCCCCGAAGGAGCTCGAGAGCGCAGAGGACGCGGCCATCAGGGGCAGGTTGGCGTCCATCACGATCAGGGCACTCGGAAAACGGAGGCGATATCCCCTGTCTGGATCGAAACCTTCATCGGGTTTCAATCCACCTCCAGCGGGAGGTGCCTGTAAGTGATCAATCTACCAGTGAGACTGATTCCGTCTAAGTAGAAATACCCAGGCGGCGAGCCGATTCAGAGATGGCTCCAGTGGCTGCCGGCCTGGTGCAGTTGCAGCACCTGGGAGCGCGAGGCCACCCCGGCGGCTTCCCAGGCCCGCACCATGGTTTTGCTGACGGCGCTTGCGCAGTCGCGGTTGCAGAGCGCCAGGATGCTTGGCCCGGCCCCACTGATCACACAGCCCCAGGCGCCAGCGTCCATTGCCGCTTCGCGCACCTGTTGCCCCCCCTGGATCAAGCCCCAGCGGTAGGGCTCATGGATGCGGTCATGCATGCCATCGGCAATGAGATCACCATTGCCTGTGCGCAACCCCTGCAGCAGCAGGGTGAGTGAGCCGAGGTTGGTGACGGCATCGGCGATGGAGATCATCTTCGGCATCACCCGGCGGGCCTCACTGGTGGAGAGCCGGATTGCGGGGATGGCCACCACGGCGATCACGTCCTGGTGCCATTCGCAGCGCACCACGCGCCAGCGGTGCGAGGCCGCTCTGGCGGTCATGCAGAGACCTCCCAGCAGGGAGGGGACCACATTGTCAGGATGGCCTTCGATATCGATCGCCAGCTCCAGGAGTTTCTCGCGGCTGAGCGGTTCACCGATCAGGGCGTTGGCTCCCATCAGGCCGGCCACGATTGCCGTGGCACTGCTTCCCAGGCCGCGGGCGGGGGGCACGGCCAGCCGGACCCGGGCTTCCACGGCGATCGGTTCTTCCCCCGCTTCCTTCCAGACCCGTTGGGCTGCCCGGTAGACCAGGTTGTCCGGCCCTCCCCTGAGGTGGGAGCCCTCACTGCCTTCGATGACCAGTTCGAAGCGCTCGCCGTCCCCTTCGATGCAGCGCATCTCGAAGCGGTTGTTGAGATCCAGTGCCGCCCCGAGGCAATCGAAGCCCGGACCGAGATTGGCGGTTGTGGCGGGGACATCCACCACAACCCCCTGTCCGATGCGGGGGCGGACCATGGAATCTGTTCTGCTGACGCTCAGTGTCCCACTCAGCTGAGCAGCATTCGCGCCCGGCAGGCGGCACTGAACAGGCCGGTTTCTCCATCCACCAGGGCGATCAGCGGGATCTGCTCCACCACTGAGCGCAGCCGTCCCTTGTTCAAAAAGGCCTGCTGGAAACGCTCCGAGCGAAGTTCAGAAAGTAGTTTCCCGGCGGTGCCTCCGCCGATCCAGAGCCCCCCGAAGCAGAGGCTTTGCAGCGCAAGATCCCCTGCAGCACTGCCGTAGGCCTCCAGCCAGAGATTCATGGCGTGGCGGGCCAGGGCATCGCCAGCTTGCGCGGCCTCTGCTGTGGCAGCGGGCAGATCGGTCACGGCACAGGCGTTGAGGGGGTGCTGTGGACCGTCGGGGTGGGTGGCCACCAGCCAGCGCATCACGTCTCCGAGGCCGGTGCCGCTCACGACCCGTTCCACGGAGAGACGCTCGAGCTGGAGGTCCTGCATCAGCCACTGCTTCAGGCGCCAGTGATCGTCGTGGCAGGGGGCAAATTCCCCATGGGACCCCTCACTGGCGACCGCCTTGAGACCGCCGCTCGTGGGAATCCCCAGGGCAACGCCCAGTCCTGTCCCTGCGCCAAGGATTGCAATCGGTGCGTCGGGATCCGCTGCCCCCGACTGCCCGGCCCGCAACAGGACCTGTTGCTGGGGCTCAAGGTGCGGCAGGCCATAGATCAGAACCGCAAAATCATTCACCAACTCCACGGTGTCCAGCTGGCACCGCTGTTCCAGGTCTGTCTGATCCAGCAGCCAGGGCAGGTTGGTGAGCTTCACCCGGCCGTTGCGCACTGGACCGGCGATCGCAAAACAGGCATGCCTAGGTCTTGGCCCTGGCTCCTGATCGAGGAACCGGCAGACCAACTCGGAGAAGTCGGGCCAGTCAGCCGAGACGAAGCGCTGGCTGCGTTGTTGCACCAAGGCGCCGCCCTCAAGCCTGTAGGTGGCCAGCAGGGTTTTGGTGCCGCCGATATCCCCGGCGAGAAGCGTGGTCATCGCCTCAGCTCACGGCGGGAAGCCCAAGGCCGGCCTGCCGCTGTTGGTTGGCTGCAACGCTGGCCGCCAGGAGGGAGGCACGGGACACCGCTCCGAGATCCCCCTCGCGGCGACTACGCAGGCTGATCTGTTGCCCTTCAGCCTCCTTGGCGCCGATCACCCCCAGCACGGGGATCTTCATTTGTTCGCCGTTGCGGATCAGTTTGCCGAGGCGATCACCGGAGTGATCCACGCTGGCGCGGATCCCGGCCGCCTTCAGCTCAGCTGCCACCGCTTCGGCATAGGGGCGCACCTCATCGGTGACCGGCAGAAGGCGGATTTGCTCCGGTGCCAGCCAGAAGGGGAAATCGCCGGCGTAGTTCTCGGTCATGATCCCGAAGAACCGCTCCAGCGAGCCGAAGATGGCGCGGTGGATCATGATCGGCCGCTGCCTGGTGCCATCGGCGGCCACGTATTCGAGATCGAAGCGCTCGGGCAGGTTGAAGTCGAGCTGGATGGTGGAGCACTGCCACATCCGGCCGATGGCGTCCTCGATCTTGAGGTCGATCTTGGGGCCGTAGAAGGCGCCGCCGCCCTCATCGATCTTGTAGGCCCAGCCCTTGCGCTCGAGCGCTTCAATCAGGCCCTTGGTGGCCAGGTCCCACACCGCGTCTTCACCGATGGATTTCTCCGGCCGGGTGGAGAGGTTGATCTCGTAGTTGCGGAAATCGAAGGTGGAGAGGATCTGCTCAGTGAGATCGAGGATCGCCAGGATCTCGTCACTGATCTGCTCCGGCAGGCAGAACACGTGGGCGTCGTCCTGGGTGAAGCCCCGCACCCGCAGCA
>JAURGL010000069.1 GCA_030833825.1 Vulcanococcus sp. SFB_649D_100_25
CGCGAATCCAATCGCCCAGTTCTATGGGGCTGGTGAAGTCCAGTTGCAGGGCAGCGCTGCCGAACAGGTCTTCATCACCGCCGCCGGCACGCGCATTCGCCTGGTGGAGGAGCAGCCTGCCCATGGGGTTCTGAGCCAGTGCCGTCTCGCCCTGACCACCGTGGGGGCCAACACCGCCGAGCTGGGGGCCCTGGGGGTGCCAATGATCGTTTTGGTGCCCACCCAGCATCTGCACGTGATGCAGGCCTGGGATGGCGGGATTGGGATCCTGGCCCGTCTACCGATCCTGCGTTGGCTGCTGGGGGCTGCCCTGACGGCATGGCGGATGCGCCACCACGGTTTCCTGGCCTGGCCGAACATCTCAGCCTCCAGGCAGGTGGTGCCGGAGAGGGTGGGAGCCATCACGCCGGAGCAGATCGCCGCGGAGGCCGCCGATTGGCTGGCCCATCCCGAGCGCCTCGACGGGATGCGGGACGATCTGCGCAGCTTGCGGGGACAGCCCGGTGCCGTGGCGGCCCTGGCCACGATGGTGCGGGAATTGCTGCCTGGTGGCCCCGCCGATGCTGCTTAGCGTGGTCTCCTGTTCCGATTCCCGTCCTCGATGGCTGACGCCGCCCCACATGACGCCGCTCAGCATGATCACGAGCAGTGGCGCGACAAGCTGACTCCGGAGCAGTTCCAGGTGGCCCGGATGGGGGGCACCGAGCGGGCCTTCACCGGGGTCTACTGGGATAACAAGGCCAAGGGGATGTACCGGTGCGTCTGCTGCGGCAACGAGCTGTTCAGCTCGGACACCAAGTTCAATTCCGGCACCGGCTGGCCCAGCTTTTGGGACGGGGCCAAGCCAGGAGCGATCAGCACCCATGAGGACACCACCCATGGGATGGTCCGCACGGAGATCAAGTGCGCCAACTGCGGGGCCCATCTCGGCCATGTCTTCCCCGATGGTCCCCAGCCCACAGGCCTGCGCTATTGCGTGAACTCCGCTTCGTTGAACTTCGAGGAAGGGAAGGCCTAGGGGCCTCCCTTACCAGGGATCTCCGGAGCTCTCGCGGCGCCGCGGCAGCGGGCCCCGCTCATCGGGGTACGGCTCGTAGGGCTCCACATCCAGGGGAGATTCGTCGCGGACATAGCGGCGTTGCGGTGGCTCCTCGTCGAGGTAGCGGCGCTGGCGAAGCGGTTCCCGCTCGCGGCGTTGCTCCACCTCCACATAGTCGTAGTCCTCTTCCGGTTCAAAGCGCCGGTTGGTGGCGGGCTCGATGCGCCGCTGTTGCTGCTCCTGGGCGGTGGGTTGGCCCGCGGCGAGTTGGTTCTCTACCGGAACCATGTTCAGGCGGTAGCGCTCCCGTTCCTCCTGCTCCCAGCTGGGGCCACCGACGCCCAGTTTCTCCAGCAGGCCAGTGCCCAGCTGCTTCAGTTTGTCCTCGGCGCCCTCGTACACGATGATCCGATCAGGACCGCTGCTGACGATCTCCTCAACGGTCAGCTCCCAGGTGCTCAGCACCCCTTCGCCGAGCAACGGGATCCCGAGTGCCCCAAGCACCAGGGTGGTCAGCTCTCCGGTCTCAATGTCAAAGCTGAAGCCCAGCACCTTGCCCAGCTGTTCACCCGCCTCGGTGATCACCTGGCAGTTGATCACCCGGGAGTAGCGCTCCGGATCAAAGCCCTCGGAGAGGGAGTCTGCCGAATCCACCAGGATCACATCGCCCACCTGGCGAATGCTTTCCAGGGGCATCCAGCGGGGCAGGCCCGGGAGGAACCGCGTCAGGGGGTTGTCACGCAGGCCCAGAGCCACGACCTCGCGCCGGTCAATATCGACGACCACTTCTCCAACGACCCCAAGACGACGACCCGTGTCACGGGTGATCACCTGGGTGCCCATCAGCTCGGAGCGCAGCCAGAGGCGATCGCTCGGGGTGGCGTTTGGGTCGCTGCCGGCTGGAGTGCTTGTCATGGGCGCATTGTGACCGAAGAGCCTGCGGCGCTTTGTTAGGCGGCGGGTGGTAATCCCACCACCTGGGTGTGGGCCCCCCTGGCCTGGGTGACCCCGATGGTGCGCGTGGCCGCGGCAATCATCGGGCGGCGGTGACTCACCACCATGAACTGGGCATCCCCGGCCTGCTGAGCGATCAGGGCTGCCAGACGCTCCACATTGACCCCATCGAGGAAGCTGTCCACCTCATCGAGGGCATAGAAGGGGGACGGGCGGAAGCGCTGCAGGGCAAACAGGAAGCTGAGGGCGGTGAGCGACTTCTCGCCACCACTCATGGAGGCCAGGCGGCGCACCGCTTTGCCCTTCGGATGGGCCACCAGGTTGAGGCCTCCCTCGAGGGGGGCTTCCTGGTTTTCCAGTTGGAGGAAGCCTTCGCCATCGGAGAGGCCCGCGAAGATGTCCCGGAAGTGGCCGTCCACCGCGTTGAAGGCCTCCATGAAGGCCTCCTGACGCAGGGTCGCCACCGTTTCGATCCGAAGCAGCAATTCCTCGCGCTCTTTGCAGAGCACATCGAGACGCTCCTGCAGATCTGCCAGACGCGCCTCGAGCTCCTCCAGCTCCTGCAGGGCGAGCATGTTGACCGGCTCCAGGGCCTCCATGCGGGCCTGCAGGCTTTTGAGCTCAGCCTGCAGGGCTTCGAGGCCGTTCTCACGGACCTCCTGTGGGACCTCAGGCAGGGGATCCGGCAGCTCCCGCTGCAGCTGCTCCAGGCGCTGGGCGCTGCTGCGTTCCTCCTCGGCCAGGGCCAGCAGTTCTTCGCCGAGGCGCTGCAGTTCCCACTCCTTCTGCTGTAGGGCCTGGCGCTGCAGGGAGAGCTGGGCTTCGGCCTCATCACGGGCCCGGCGGCGTTCGCCAAAGCGGGCTTGCAGGTCCTGTTGCTGGGCCTCCAGCTCGGTGCGTTTGCGTTGATCGGCCTGCTGCTGCTCTTTCCATTGGCTGCGCTCGGCGATCAGGGCATTGACGGCCTGGGCGAGGCGCTGCTCTTCGGTGCTGAGGGCCTCGAGCTGACTGTTGACGCGCTCGGCCGCCAGTCCGCGCTCCCGCCGCGCCGCCAGCAGGTTGTCGCGCTCCTGCCGGGCGGCGGTGAGGGCCGCATCAGCAGCCTCCAGCTCCTGCTGCAGGCCCTGCCAGCGCTCGCTATCTCCGCTGGATTGGGCGCTGGCTTCGGTGGCCTCGAGCTCCTGCAGGGACTTCTGCAGGGGGCTGAGGTCAGAGGCCAGGGCCTGGAGCCGTTGTTGACCGCTACTGAGGTCGGTCTCGATCTGGAGGATCCGGGCACTGAGTTGCTCCCTGCGTTGCTGCAGAGGGCCATGGGCGCGTTGGGCGGCGTTGCGTTCCGCCTCAAGGGCGGCCTTGCGCTGCTCCAGTTGGCTGAGCTGGGGCCTCAGCTCTTCGAGGGCCCGTCCCAGTTCCGCCTCCTTGCGGCGGCTCGCAGCCAGGGTTTCCCCCAGTTCCAGCAGGCGCCGCCGCAGCGGTTCGGCTTCGTCGGCATCGCTGCTGGCTCCAAAACTCAGCTGGTTCCCCCGCTGCTGGAGGCTGCCCCCGGTCATGGCCCCGCTCTTTTCGAGCAGTTCTCCATCGAGGGTGACCGCCCGGCAGCGGCCCAGCTCCCGGCGCGCGCTGGCGAGATCGCGGAACACCAGGGTGTCTCCGAAGACGTAGCGAAACACCTCGCCGTAGACGGGCTCGAAGCGCACGAGTTCCACGGCGCGGCCCACAAGGCCATCGCCGCCGACCGCCCCACCGCCCCGTTCGAAGGCGGCGCCATTGCGGACGCTCCCAGCTCCCCCGCCGGCGCGGATCTTGTTGAGGGGCAGGAAGGTGAGGCGTCCGGCGCGTCGGGTCTTCAGCAGATCGATCGCGCGGGCCGCGATGCGGTCGTCATCCACCACCACCTGCCCGAGGCGGGCGCCGGCGGCGACTTCAAGGGCCAGGCGATGGGCTTCCTCCACCTCGCCCAGTTGGGCCACGGGGCCATGGATCCCATCCAGTCCCGCCTCCAGGAGCAGGCGCAGGGCGCCGGTGCCGCGGCTCTCCTGGATGGTTTCGCGGCGGGATTCCAGGCGGGCGATCTCCCGCTCGAGGGTCACCTGCTCCTGCTCCAGCCGCTGCCGGGTGCGCTGCTGCAGAGCGAGGGCCTCCGCCAGTTCCTGGGCGCGGCCCTGCTGGGTTGTCAGCTCCGTGAGCAGGCGCTGCCACTCACCTTCAAGGGAGGAGAGGGAGTCACTGACGCCATCGCTGCTGGCGGCGTCCTGCTCGAGTTGTTCCTTGAGCTCAGCCAGGCGCTCCTGCTCCTGCCTGAGGCGCTCGAGCAGTTGCTGTTGCTCCGCCTGCAGGGGGGAGAGCTGGCTTTGCAGCTCCTGGCGCTGCCGGCTGCGCTGCTTCTGTTCCTCCAGCCAGCTGCCGCTGCGGCCCGCCACTTCCCCCAGGCGGCGCCGGGACAGTTCCACGGCGGATTCCGCGCTCCGGCAGGCCAGCTCGGCCTGCTCAAGGCTCGCCTGATCGTCACCGCTGGCGAGCTGCTGCTGTTGCTGCCGCAGATCCGCCTGCTGGCGGCCCAGCTCCATGCGCTGGCGCTGGAAGTCTTCAGCGGCGAGCTGGTGCTTTTCGGCCTGCCGGGCGAGCTCGCGCCCGCTGGCTTCTAGTCCCGCCAGTTCCGACTGCACGGCCAGAAGGCTGTCTTCACCGAGGGCCTTCACCTCCGCCTGGAGGGTGTCGAGGGCCTTGGAGGCCTGCTCCAGGGCGGTGCGTCCTTCGGTGACCGCTTGCCGGTCACTCTCCTGCTGCCGCTTCAGGGCTTCCTGCCGGCTTTGCAGTTGCTTGAGCTGGGCTTCGGATTGCTCGTAGCTGAGCAGTTGCTCCTGCAGGCGCCCCGTCTGGAAGCGATCCCGCAGCTCCTGATAGGTGCGGGCCTTGGCGCAATCGCGCTCGAGCTTCTGGCGGGAGACCAGCAGCTCCTGCTGGACGATCCCGCAGCGCTCCTCACGCTCCTGGACATCCCCGAGCTTGGAGCGGGTTTGCTCGATCCGGGAGTCGAACAGGGCGACCCCCGCCAGTTCATCGATCAGCCCGCGACGATCGCGGGAGCTCATCGAGACGATGCGGGTGACATCCCCCTGCATCACCACGTTGCTGCCCTCCGGGTCCACCCGCAGCCGGCGCAGTTGGGTTTGCAGCTGCTGCAGGTTGCAGGGAATCCCGTCGGCGCTGTAGCTGCTGGCGTAGGTGCCACCGGGGGCGATCCTCAGGCGACGGGTCACCGTCCATTCGCGTTGCCCGGGCTTGATCCAGGGACCGTCGTCGGGGGGCTCCAGGCCGACTTCCGCTTCATCGGGCTGCCAGTCGCTGAGGTCAAAGCGCACCGAGACCACGGTTTCCGCGGCTTTGCCCTGCTTGAGCTTGGAGCTGTTGACGAGATCCGGCAGCCGGTCGGCGCGCATGCCGCGGCTGCTGGCCAGGCCCAGGCAGAACAGGACCCCATCAAGGATGTTGCTTTTGCCCGATCCGTTGGGGCCTGTCACCACCGTGAAGCCCTGCTCAAGCGGGATCGACATCGATCCGCCAAAGGACTTGAAGTGGGTCAGCTCTACCTGATTGATGTGAACCAACAGGCCCGAGCGCCGAGCCCTTGCAAGGTAACCGACCCACTGTCGATTTCAAGCGACTGTTACTACGGTGTGGTGGCAGTCCTGACCCTCCATGGATTCGGACACCAGCGTGAACGGCTTTGAGCAGGTGGCGGACGCCGAGTCGGAGGCCGCTAGGGGGACACCCGCGGCTGCTCGCTTTCGGGATCACTTCGAGACTCTGCTGCCAACGATTCAGCAGGAGTGGCCCGAGCTGGCCCGCCACACCCTGGAAGCCACCCGCGGCAGCCTTGACACGGTTGTGGAGCTGATCGCACGCCAAACCGGGGGCAACAGCGAAGCGGTGAAGGACCAGCTGATGCAGCTGGTCTCGCTCACCGGTGAATCCGCCCATCAGGTGGCCGACTCCCTCCGCCCCCTTGAGGAGACGTTGGAGAGGTTGGTGGATGAGCTCAACGCCAGCCTCAGGCCCCGCCTGGAGAAACCCCTTCGGGAGCGTCCGCTGATGACCCTGGGGATGGCTGCTGCAGTGGGGCTTGTTGTGGGCTGGCTGCTGTCGTCCGGTCGCCGTTCCTCATGACCAGCTCCAACGATCAAGGCAGTCGCGAGGGACGCAAGGGCCTGCCGCTCCAGGCCGCATCGCGGCTGAGCGGCCTGGTGGGGTCCGTGATGGATCTGCATGTGCGGATCGCCCTGAAGGAGGCCGACCGCGAAAAGCGTCGCCTGATCGGCGGGGTGGTGGTGCTGCTCGGTGGCCTCTCCGCCCTGGGCCTGGCCTGGCTGGCCTCTGAACTGGCCTTGCTGCTCTGGTTCCACCAGGCCCTCGGCTGGAGTTGGATTCAGGCGGCCCTGGCCTTGGCGGCACTCAACCTGGTCTTGAGCGGTCTGCTGCTGCGGTTGGGGGGCTGGCTGACGCGGGGGCCCTACCTGCCCGAAACCCTGGCGGGTCTCACGAAGACAACTCGGGCTTTGCTGGGTCGCTGAGCCAGCGGCACAGCGTGGGGAGAGAAAGACCCTGCAGGCAGAGATTGAGGATGACCGTGATGAAGACGATGCTCTGGCAGTTCTGAGCCAGCAGCGGGGCGGCCTCGCTGGGCAGACCGCGCAGCTGCGGGATGACACTGCTCACGCTGAAGGAGAGGGCGAGGGGCACGGCGCCGCGGAGTCCGCACCAGGCAATCAATAGGGAATCCCGCCAGTTGAAGGGGGAAGCTTTCTGGAAGCACAGCACGCTTAAGGGACGAGCCAGCAGCATCAGAACCGCTGCGGAGGCCACACCCACCGGCAGGGCAGGCAGGAGGGTGGTGGGATCCACCAGCAGGCCAAAGAGCAGGAAGATGCTGATCTCGGTCATCGTGTTGAACGGCAGCAGAACTTCTTGAATCGACTCGTGATTGATTTCCGGGCGTTGGTAGGAAAGGTTGGTCATGAAGACGCCGGTCACGTAGACGGCGACAAACCCCGATCCGCCCAGGAGTTGGCTGCAGCCGTAGTCCATAAAGGCGATGGACATTGACACAATCAACAGCTGTTCGCGATCCATCACGAATCGATCGATCATCAGCTTGGCGATGTAGCCAAAGCCAATACCCACCAGTAAGCCTGATCCCAGCTTTTGAAGTAGCTGGGCAAGGGCTTGGATCAGCAGTTCAGGAAGTGGTTGGTCCGCCGATCCCACAGTGAAGAGGCTGAGGGTGATGCTGAAGAGGATCAGGGCTGAGGGGTCGTTGACCGATGACTCGAACTCGAGCAGGTGCTGCACCCGCTGCGGTACATAGCGCTTCACCTGGCGAAGCACCCCCAACGTGGCACCGGCATCCGTCGAGCCCAGGCAGGCAGCCACCAGCAGGGCGGCACCAAGGGGGATCGCATCGGAGAACCCCGGCGCGATCGCCATGCCGGTGGAGGAGGTGAGCCAATAGATCGCTCCCCCCAGCAGCAGGGTTGAGATGGCCACCCCACCGATGGCCAGCATCAGGCCGTATTCCAGGAAGCCGCGGATGGCTTTGAGATCGGTTTTCAGACCTGCATAAAAGAGGAGCAGGGCCAGGGCGAAGGTTTGCAGCTTCTCCACCTCCTCGTGGCGGATATCGAGGCCCTGGATGTTGATCAGGAGGCCCAGCAGCAACACCCCCAGCACCGCTGGGATACCGAGGCGAATTGAGAAGCGGCTGATGATCAGCGTGCCGAGGTAAACAGCCCCGATGAAAAACAGCTGGACCTCCAGGGGCACCGACGCCAGACCTGGGTGGCTCGCGAGAAAGGTTGAAAACAGATCCATGGTGGGGACGCTACTGGCGGGGCCTCAGCGGATTTCGTAGTGGAGCCAACGGCAGTCAATGCCCCCATTGCTTACAGGGATCCGGCGACTTGCTTTCATCCGTAGGGCGCCGGTGAGTTCAGGGTTTCCGCTCAGCAGCCAGAGGCTCCAGCCGCTGCAGCGCTCCTTCACCATCGCCCCCAGATCGCTGTAGAGCTCTTCGAGTTGCTCGCGATCGCCGAGCCGTTCTCCGTAGGGGGGGTTGCAGACCAGCACCCCTCGGCCGTCAGGGGGCTCGAACTGGCGGCAGTCCCCGTGCTGCCATTGGATCTGAGCGCCGACCCCTGCCGCATAGGCGTTCTCCTGGGCCTGCTCGAGCACCGAGCTCTCCAGTTCATTGCCCTTGATCACCGCCAGGGGCTGGTCGCGGGCTTCGGCCGCGGCGGCGCCCGTTTCGCGCTCCCACAATTCGGGGTGGAAGTCAGGCCACTGCTGCAGGGCAAAGGAGCGCCCCAGTCCGCTGTGGCGGCGCTGCGCCATGCAGGCCGCTTCAATCAGCAAGGTGCCCGACCCGCAGAGGGGATCGGCGAGGGGCACCGATCCATCCCAGCCCGTGAGACGGATCAGGCCTGCCGCCAGGTTTTCCTTCAGGGGAGCGAGGCCCATCCGCGGTCGGTAGCCCCGGCGGTGCAGGCTTTCGCCGCTGCCGTCGATGCTGAGGGTGGCCTGGCCGCCACCGAGGTGGATGTGAAAGCTGAGGTCGGGCTGCTCGAGATCCACGCTGGAGCGTTCGCCCCAGCGTTGCTGCTGCCAGTCGACCAGGGCGTTCTTGACCTGCAGGGCGCTGTAGTTGCTGTGGTTCAGGCCAGGTGCACTGCCGGTGGCATCCACCCTCAGGCTGAGCTCGGGTTTGAGCCAGGGCTCCCAGTCGATGCAGCGCTGCACACCCCAGAACAGGTCCTCGCGGCTCCGGCAGGGGAAGCTGCCCAGTTGTCGCAGCAGGCGAAAGGGCAGGCGAGCGCGCAGTTGAGCCCGGTAGAAGAC